>JBEAVZ010000487.1:0-2566 GCA_041160645.1 Acidobacteriota bacterium | reverse complement strand
TGGTAGGAGAGGACCCCGGAGTGATGGCTATTGAAGACTCCGGCCCAGGCGACGCCTTGCTGCCGGGCGCGATCGATTGCTGTGCTGACGGCCAGCTCGCACGCCGGAAAGGCGAAGCCATCGCCAGCATCGACGAGGAAGGCGGCCGGACGATCGCCATGCAGCGTGGGCCGGGCCTTCCCGTCGACCCGACCGTGGCGGAGATGGGCCGCATACTGGGCGAGGCGCGAGAGCCCATGGGAGGGCATCCCGGCCGCTTCGGCGGCAACGAGCGCGCGGGCGGTCGAGGCGGCCATCTCCGCTCCACAGCCGGAACGCTCGAGGTAGTCACGGGCAAGAGTGACCAGTTCATTGAAGGGAATAACCGGCATAAGAAGGTCTCCAGATCAGGCGCTCTCGAAGAGGCGGGTCAGCACAAACTCACGGTGCCCAAGCGCCTCGGCCGCGGTGAGCCGCCCATTCGCCGTCCGCAGCATCATCTCGAGAAGCGCGTCGCCAGCCTGGTCCGGCGTCAACTCACGCCGCAACAGACCCGAGACATCGACATCGACATGCTCGGCCATGGTCCGGACAGTTCGCGGATTGGCGCAGATCTTGATGACCGGCAGAATTGGATTGCCAATCACGTTTCCCTGCCCGGTGGGGAAGAAGTGGACGACGAAACCCGCCGCTGCACAAAGGGTGACCATCTCCGCCGCCGCCGATGAAGAGTCCATAAACCAGAGCCCGGGGCCGGTTGGCACATCTGCCTTGTCGAGCACGCCGTCGACCAGGCAGCGGCGGCCAATCTTCTGGATATTGCCGAGCGCCTTCTCCTCGATCGTCGTCAGGCCACCGGCAATATTGCCCTTGGTTGGCTGGGACTCTGAGAGATCGTTGGTCTTATGGCGATTGACCAGGTCCTGGTAACGATCGAACATCGCCTGAAACTGCGCCCGGATCTCCGGGGTGCGACAACGGGCCGCAACGAGATGCTCGCCGCCAGTCAGCTCGGTCGTCTCACCGAAGAGAAGGGTTAGTCCCTCTCCATAGAGCTTATCGAAGGCGTTTCCAACCGTCGGATTGGCCCCGCAGCCGGAGGTGGTGTCCGACTCTCCGCATTTGGTCGAGACCCAGAGTTCGACCAGCGGACACTCCTCGCGCTGCAGCTCAGATGCCCACTGCAGGTACTCACGCGCGGCATGAGAAGCCCGTCGGATCGTCTCGTGATCGCCGTGGCCCTCGATTCCAAAACCGACCACCGGCTTGCCGGTGCTGGCAATTCCCTCGACGACCCGCCGCGTCCAGCCCTCCTCGATGCCGATGACGACCACCGCGGCCACATTTGGATTACACCCTGTGCCAATGAGAGTCTTGAAGTGCAGCTCGAGGTCAGCTCCAAACTGGAGGCGCCCATAGGGATGCGGCAGAGCCAGGACCCCCTTGATATTGTGCGCAACCGCCTCGGCCGCCGCATTGGACAGATCGTCGACCGGCAGAATGATGACGTGATTCCGTACTCCAACCCGGCCGTTCTCCCGCCGGTACCCCAGAAAGGTCTTCCCGCTCAATTCGAGCCCCATTGTGTCTCCCTTCAGATCTCCCTGCCACGACAGAGAGGTTGAAATATTCAAGATTCGTCCCGTGAGCCACGGACATCATGGTTGGCCATTCATAATGGCCTTCACAGCCATATCAGCCACATAAATTGAAGAATGCGATTGAACAAAACCAACTTACCTCGCGCCCCGGGCGAGCGCTGCGCGGCAGCTCGTTCCGGTCGGAGCAGAAAAGGCGCTGCGCCACCCACCTCTATGGCGCAGCAACCCGATAGAGGGTCGCCTGCCGCACCTGGCGAACCACCTCCCAGTTTGGGGGCGGACTGACCGCGAAAGCGGGAGGTTCATAGCGATAGAGATCGGTCAAAAAGGAGAAGGTCTCCGGATTGACGAGAATGTACGAGCCGGGCTGGAAATCGGTCACCGCCAAACGCTCCCACGTCGTCTCTCCCGCTGGTCCGGTGACGGCGCGCTCCCAGGATCGATTGATTGCGGATGTGCCGGCAAGGCGGCGATCGCGAAAGAAGATCAGCCCCGCGAGACTATAGTGGTCGGTGTAGAGGACCTGGCCATCGACCAGCCCCTTTGAGATCTCCCGTTCGACGGTCTGGACCCGGTTGGTGGTGATCGTGACCAAACCCCGCCCGCTGAGAGCCAGGAGCCCGCACAGCAGCACCACTCCCCAGAACTGGCTCTCCCGGTTCCGCCCCTCGCGGAGAAGCTGCGCCAGAAAATGGGCCGTGACCAGTATCGCCGGCAACATCAACTGGTAGAGGTAACGATCGATGATCACCAGTGGCTTGTAGGAGCTGAATGACGAGGTCATGAAATTGAACATCAACAGAAGCGTGATGAACCAGAGGTTGACCAGCAGATGCTGATGACGTCCAGCGTAGGCCTTCCACGCCATCCCCAGCAGAGCCAGGGCCGGGAGACAGAGGTAGAGGCGGGAGAGAAGGATGTCGCGCGGACCGGCATAGAGCAGCCGCTTGAGCAGGGCGCGGAGATATCCGCCGTCCTGCCAGCCG
>JBEAVZ010000472.1:0-2861 GCA_041160645.1 Acidobacteriota bacterium | reverse complement strand
CTGTTATACTCAGTTTTTATTCTGAACCAGGGTGACCCGACCACCTTAAGACCTTGACCACCTTTAAACGAAGATTATGGCCAGGTTTCTTCATCTTGCCGACATCCATCTTGGAATTCGACGCTACCGGTCGGAGGAGCGAACCCGTGACTTCTTTTTTGCCTGGCAGGATGTGCTCGAGCGCTACGCGGTCAGGGAGCGAGTCGACTTCGTCCTGATCGCCGGCGACTTCTTCGACGCGCGGAAGGTCGAGCCGCAGGCGATGAACCATGCCATTGCCGGTCTTGAAAGACTGCGCAACGCCGGAATCCCGGTTGTGGCGATCGAGGGCAACCACGATTGTCGTGAGGCTGGAAGCAGCTTCAGCTGGCTGCGGAGCCTCTCGCAGTGGGGATTCATGCATCTGCTCGAACCGGTCTACGATGAGGGTGGCGTCAGTCTCCATCCCTGGAACGAGCGCGAGCGGCGTGGCTCATACATCGACCTGGCCGGAACGCGCATCTTTGGCTCACTCTGGTATGGATCGACGGTCGGACAAGCGCTTGGATCGCTGGTCGAGGCGCTGCGCGGTCATCACCAGGAGCAACTCTACCCGATCATGATGCTCCACACCGATGTGGAGGGGCAGTTGAACCGCCCGATCCCGGCCCTTCCGGTCGCGCGCCTCGATGAACTCCGATCGCACGTCCGCTACCTCGCGCTTGGACACACCCACAAGAAGTTCGAGATTGACGGGTGGGTCTATAATCCTGGCTCGCTTGAGGCCTGCAACGTCGATGAGTACTTCAATGAGCGTGGCGCCTACCTGGTCGAGACCAACGGGGATGGCCACCGGGCCGAGTTGAAACGCGACTATCAGCAACGACCAATCATCCGCCAGAGCTTCGATGTCAGCGGTTACGAAACGTCGACGACCCTCTTCGAGGCGTTACTGACCCAGCTCGACGGAGAACTGGCGCATGAGGGAACGAATGGCGGAGAGGCGCTGCCCCCCGTGCTCGAGGTAACGCTCCGTGGTCAACTGGGATTCTCATCTTCGAGTCTCGAGTTGAACCGGTATCGCGAGGAGATCCGCGGAAGATACAACCCCCTCCTGGTGATCATCCGCAACCTGACCATGCCGATCGAGTTGGCGGTCGGCCTCGGGCTGACCGAGCAGACCTCCCGGGCCGAGCGGGAGCGGCGAGTCATCGAAGATCTCCTGACTCGCGAGATTCGTTATCGTGATCACGCCGCCTCATTGGCTGGTCTGATTCTGGAGGCCAAGCGGCTGGCGCTCTCGAGCGAAGCTCCGGAACGAATTCTCGACCTGATTGCCCGACAGGAGGAGTGGAACGAATAACCCGACAGCAGGGCATCTCTCAGTTAGGTATGGCCACCATCACCACAATCATCTTCATTCTCTGCCTGATCCTGCTTGCGCAGAGCCTGCTTGCGCTCTTTTCCGGGATCGGCTTTGCCCGCTTTGCCAGACGCCATGCCAGCAGTCGCCAGCGCGAGTACCAGCCAAAAGCGGCGGTGCTGGTCCCCTGCCGGGGTCTTGATCACGAGTTTGAAGAGAATCTGCGCCCCCTCTTTCTGCAGAATTACGGAGAGTATGAGATCGTCTTTATCACCGAGAACGAAGAGGATCCGGCGCACCGGGTGATCGAACGGATGATCGAAGAGAGTCCCCGGCCAGCCTGGCTGCTCGTTGCGGGGGAGGCCAGGAATCGCGGGCAGAAGATTCACAACCTCTGTGCGGGAATCGAGATGCTCAACACGATCGATCGGCGGACCGAGGTCCTGGTCTTTGTCGATGCCGATGCCCGTCCGGGACGCGACTGGCTTGCCGAACTGGTCGCCCCGCTCGGCGACAAACGGATTGGGGCGACCACTGGTTTTCGCTGGTTCGTTCCGACGGGACGGCCAGGGCTTGGTGGATGGCTGTCGACACTGCTCCCCTCAGTCCTCCTCTCGATCTGGAATGCAGGGGCGCTGGCCCTGCTGGGAGAGCGTTCACGCTTTGCCTGGGGTGGCTCGATGGCGATTCGCCGTGAGAACTTCGATCGTCTGCGTATTCTCCGGCGGTGGGATGGCGCACTGAGCGACGACTACATGCTGACGGGGGCAGTCAACGAGGCCCGGCAACGGATCAGATTCATTCCGGGCGCGCTCGTCCGCTCTCCGTTGCGCGCCACCTGGAGCGACCTCTTTGAGTTCACCACTCGCCAGATCCGGATCACACGGGTCTATTCACCAACGGTCTGGCGGTTCGGGCTGGCCAGTTACCTCTTCTACAATCTGGTCTTCTTCAGCGGACTGGGAATGCTCGCCAGCGGCGCGACCGGATCGTCCCAGTCGGGCTTCACCCTGACCCTGCTGGCGATCTACCTGCTCGGCGCGACCAACGGGGCCCTGCGGGCGACCGTTGCCACGCAACTGATCAATCTCAGCACCAGACGTGGTGAGCCGAAGGCTTGGGCGGTCCGGGATCTCTCCCTGGTCGCCATCCACGCCCTTCTCAACCCGGCCATCTCACTGCTCTACCTCTACAATTTCATCGCTTCCCTCTCCTCGCGGCGGATCATCTGGCGCGGGATCAGCTACGAGATGATCTCACCGCTGGTGACGATTCGCGAGGGAAAGCTCCCCCCGGGCCGTCAGCTCCGGCAATCCGCGAAAGAATGAGCGGACCTATCTGCCCGGCCGCGGCGACGATCCGCGTGGTCACCACTCTTCTGAAATAAGCTCAGGACGATCAGGTTTGATGAGAATGGAGTTTCGTGGCCATTCCTCGCCGCGCCGTCTCCGTGCGGCGGCGGAAACCGTCCCGGGTGCGCGGGCCTCCAGTCCGCATATCTACATACCTACATATCCAC
>JBEAVZ010000028.1:0-9240 GCA_041160645.1 Acidobacteriota bacterium | reverse complement strand
TCTCTCCGCAGAGCCGGATCTCTGGTACATCTCGATTCGTATGTACTATTGCGGTCTCTTTACCTTGTGTATGATGACTTAACGCAAACAACCATCATCACCAGCCAACAGAGCCCCCAGTAGCCCGCTTCATCAGCCAGTGCTCAAAGTAATATAAAGTATATATGCACACAAAAGACTGTAGCGGCACGAAGTGTGTCGGTACAGGCTGAACCACAATTAGAAAAAACCGTCAAAAAGCTAGCACAATCAACGGTCGACTTTCAATCAATTATTGGGAATCGTGGGCAGTTTGGCCGATTTGCGCCGCTAAGCTCTGCCTGCTCAATACTTTACAAATCACTTTTCCGCCACTTTTCTGGCCGGATATTCAAGTTTTTGGATAAGCGATTCAATTTTTTGGACAAGCTGGTCGCGGGATGGGCCAACGGCAGCCGGGGGGCGGGGAGATCAATTGCGGGTGGACAGTGGAGTTCTTTCCATCAGCAGATTCATTTGCTAGACTGGACGGCAGTTGAAGCGGCATCACAAATAACGGTTACGCGGGGGGATGACATGATCGAAAGAGCGCGGTGGATGAGAGCATTGACGGCACTGGTCGTCGTGATCGGGATGATCGCTATGGCATCGCAGCTGACTCTCGATCAGCGGGTCGACGCCCAGGCCGGGCGGAAAGCGGGAGATAAGAAAAAGAAGAACCCCGGGGCGACCGGTGATCCGGAGCAGGATCGGCAGGAGCAGGAGCGCCAGGAAGAGAAGAAGGTCGACAAGTCGCAGGCGCCGGTCGCGATCAACATCGACACGAACATCGTCAACGTCGAGGCGGTCGTCTACAACAAGAAGACCGGGGGCATCCTGCAGGGGCTGAAGAAGGAGCATTTCGAGATCTACGAGGACGGCATCCGCCAGGAGATCGAGAACTTCGCGAGCCCGGAGGCGCCGGTGACCATGGTTCTGCTGCTCGAGTACAGCAAACTGGTCGATCTGCTGGGGATGCCGACAGGCGGGTTCTTTGAGCCGGGCCGGATCGAGATCCTGCGTCCGGCCTATGAGTTTGTGCGCACCTTCGTCCAGCCAAAGGACTTCATCTCGATCGTCGCCTTCGATATCCGGCCAACGCCGATCGTCGATTTCACCGATGACAAGGGGCGACTGATGGGCGCGATCAACCTGCTCATCCGCAACAATCCGGCCTTCAGCGAGAGCAACTTCTTCGACGCGCTCAAGTTTGTGCTGCGCGGCGGGGTGGGCGACAGCGTCGTGCTCGAGAACAACCAGCAGGAGAAGACTGAGTATGCGGGCCTCTTCGAGCTCAATGCGCGCACGGCGATCCTGCTCGTCGGTTCAGGAATCGACACCTTCAGCAAGATCAACTTCGATGAGGCGCGGAAGATCGTCGAGAATTCGGGCGTCCCGGTCTATGCGATTGGCACCGGTAATATGTTCCTGAAGCGTTATGATATGCAGCTCGACCCGGGCCGGGGGCTGGAGATGTATGGGATTCCCGACCGGATGACCCTGCTCCAGGCGCAGAACACCCTGAAGACCTTTGCCGACTCGACGGGCGGCAAGTACTTCCCGGTCACCTTTCCGGGCGAGATCCCGTCGGTGCTCCAGTCGATCTCGGCGCTGGTCAGAAATATGTACAGCCTTGGCTATACGCCCACCAACACCCGGCGCGAGGGAAAGCGGCGCAAGATCACGGTCAAGGTCAATGTAGGTGACAAGATCGACCCGAAGCTGCTCATGGTGCAGCATCGCCAGACTTACGTCGAGCCAAAGGATCGCAAATAAGCCCCGCAGGATCGCCAATCAGCCCCGCAGGATTGCCAATCAGCACTGAAGAAGCGCCAATAGGCCCCGCGGAATCGCAGTTGGCAGAGAGATCTGAAGATATGTTAGCGACGACAGGGATCAGAGATCGGCTGGCCAGGATCGAGGAGCGAATCGGTTCGTCCTGTCAGCGTGCCGGCCGTGACCGGCGGGAGGTGACGCTGATTGGGGTCAGCAAGACCTTTCCGACCGAGCTGATCGCGGAGGGCATTGACGCCGGGCTGCGGGTGCTCGGTGAGAACCGGGTGCAGGAGGCAGCGACGAAGATCCCGGCCCTGCGCGAACTCTGCGCCGCAAGTGGCGTCGTCTGGCACCTCATCGGCCACCTTCAGTCGAACAAGGTGCGGCGGGCGGTCGAGCTCTTCAGCATGATCCACTCGGTCGACAGTCTGAAGCTGGCCGAGCGGATCGACGCCGTCTGCGGAGAGACGGGGAGACAGCTGCCGATCCTGATCGAGGTCAACCTGGGCGGTGAGGAGTCGAAGGCCGGCGTGAAGGCGACGGAGACGCTCGCGCTCTGCGAACAGATCGGGAAGCTCCCCAACCTTCAGCTGCAGGGTCTGATGACCGTCCCGCCGTTCGCAGAGGCGCCGGAAGATACCCGGACCTACTTCAGAGAGTTGCGCGCATTACGCGATCAGGCCGTCAGTCTGGGGCTCGTCAGCCCGGCGTTCACTCACCTCTCGATGGGCATGAGCCACGACTTTGAGGTGGCGATCGAAGAGGGGGCGACCATGGTTCGCGTAGGGACCGCCATCTTCGGTTCACGCGGCTGAGAACAGAGAAAGCTCCCCCCGGGGAGCGAAGGAGAAATTTTCGGAAATGTCGATCTCGGATACTGGACAGATCCTGATTGAGAGCATCAGTCAATTGCAGCGTTTTATCGACTTGGCCATTGGGGTCACCATTGCCGTCATCCTTGGTCTGTTGCTGCTTCGTTACCTGCCGGAGGTGGTCAAATTGAACCCTTTCGGCTCAGCCTACCAGGCGATGCGCCGCCCGACCGACGAGCTGATCTATCACATGCGGCAGTCGCGCTTCTACCAGCCATTACGACGCACCTTCGGCTTCGATCCGTCACTGCTCATGGTGCTGATCGCCCTGGCCATCCTCTGGTATGTCGTCAACGGCGTCCTCCAGAACCTCTTCTTCATTCTGCGCGGACTCGGCTGGAGCCTGCTCCAGTTTGGCATGGGCAACATCTTCACCGGAGTGCGCTACCTGATCGGCACCCTCATCCTCTCCGCGCTCTTCTTCCTGATGGCCCTCATGACGATCGTCTTCGTCAACTGGATCTTCGGACTGCTGCGGCGTCAGGCGTGGTGGTCGCTCGATCGGCTCAATCCGCTCCTGCGCCTCTTCGAGTTTGGCGGTGCCTTCACCGGCTGGTCGTTCATGATCCTCTGGTTCGCCATCTCTTTTGCCGCCCTGGCCGTCCAGGCCGTCTTCTTTTAAGATTCACGCATGGAATTCACGGGGATAATCCGTCTCAAGACCAGCGGAGATTCGCTCACCCTGGCCGTGCGGGTGCAGCCGCGGGCCGCGCGGAGCGGCTGGCGCGGGGTGCTTGATGGAGCGCTGAAGATTGCCCTCGCCGCGCCGCCGGTCGATGGCGCCGCCAACGAAGAGCTGATCAGATTCCTCGCCAAAGAGTTTGGGATTCCGCGCCAGGCGGTGGCCATCATCTCCGGCCAGACCTCACGGCAGAAGGTGGTCGCGCTGCAGGGAATAGGCGAAGAGACGGTGCGCGCCCGGCTGGCGGCCAGCGCGTTGCCGGCTCGTTAAAGGATGGCGGAGCAGAGCAGATGAGGGCGGCTAGTTGAGGTGGTGATTGCCGCCGTGCCCGTTGGTCCTGGAGATCCGTTTGATATAGGCCTTCTGCTCGTACTCCCCAACCAGAGCGGTCAGGGTGCGCTCGATCTCGCGGAGCCGCGGCGCGGTGCGGGTCATCTCCAGCCAGCGCTGCTTAATGGTCAGGTCGACGTCGAGGTAGGCGGCAATGAAGAATGAAAGAAGCTGGGGATCGTCGGCGACATCCGCGATGTCCTCGGACTCGGTCTGCTGATCGGCCTGGTCCTCGCCCTCAACCTGGCGGCGGGCAGCGACCAGCCGGGCAAAGAGATCTCGCAGCGCCGCGGACTCCTCCTCGAGCTCGTCAAAATCCGGATCATCCTCGAAGGTTTCAACCTCGGCCCGCGCATAGGGGGTCTCATCGTCCTCGATCACCCGAATCAAGCGGAAGCGCGTCGTCCCAATGCAGAGAATGTTCGACCGCCCGTCGGGAAGCGGCCGACTGAGGGCAACGTGGACCAGCGAACCGACCTCGGCGAGCCCGTTCGCCTGGCGGTAGATGATCCCGAAGGTCTTGTCGCCCGCCTGGACATCCTCAAGCATCTGGCGATAACGCTGTTCAAAGATATGGAGCGGGGTCAATGTCCCGGGGAACTGGACCAGGCCGAGCGGAAAGAGAGGGATTGTTTGCCGATCGTTCATCTTGTCTCCCGGGAATCAACCTATTCGTTGACCTTGAGGACGGCCAGGAAGGCTTCCTGCGGAATCTCGACCTTGCCGACCCGCTTCATGCGCCGCTTTCCTTCCTTCTGCTTTTCGAGCAGTTTCCGTTTTCGTGAAATGTCACCGCCATAACATTTGGCAAGGACGTTCTTGCCCATCGCCTTGACCGTCTCGCGCGCGATGACCCGCGAACCGATCGCCGCCTGGATCGGCACCTCAAAGAGCTGGCGCGGAATCAGCTTTCTCATCTTGTCGACGAGCGACCGGCCCCGGCTGTAGGCCGTGTCCTTATGCACGATCAGCGAGAGGGCGTCGACGTTCTCACCCGCCACCAGAATGTCCAGCTTGACCAGATCGGAGTCACGGTAACCGGCCAGATGGTAGTCGAGCGAGGCGTAGCCCCGCGAGATCGACTTGAGTCGGTCGAAGAAGTCGAGAACGATCTCGTTGAGCGGCAGCTCATAGGTCAGCATGACCCGGGTTGGAGTGATGTAGTCGAACCCCTTCTGCACGCCGCGCTTCTCGTCGAGCAGGGCGAGGATGTTGCCGAGAAACTCCTCGTTGGTCATGATCATGGCCTGGATGATCGGCTCCTCGATCATCGAGATGTCGCCCGGCGCCGGCATCTTCGAGGGATTGTCGATCTCGAGCACCTCGTCGCGCACCGTCGTAATCCGGTAACGCACGCCCGGCGCGGTCGTGATCAGTTCGACCTTGAATTCACGCTCGAGCCGCTCCTGAACGATCTCCATGTGGAGCAGTCCCAGAAAGCCGCAGCGGAAACCGAAGCCAAGGGCTGCCGAGACTTCCGGCTCAAAGAAGAAGGAAGAATCGTTGAGCCGCAGCTTCTCGAGCGCATCGCGCAGCTCTTCATACTGATTGGTCTCGATCGGATAGACTCCGGCAAAGACCATCGGCTTGATCTCCTGGAAGCCGGGAAAGGGCTCCGCCGTCAGGCGGGCCGCCTCGGTGACCGTATCGCCGATGCTGACATCGGCGACCGTCTTGATGTTGGCGACGATGAAACCGACCTCACCAACACCCAGCTTGTCGATCTGGCGCGGCTTCGGCGTCAGAACTCCCAAATCCTCGACCTCATAGTCGCGGCCACGCGCCATGAGCCGGATCTTCATCCCCTTCCGCAACTGCCCGTCGATCACCCTGACCATGACGATGACGCCACGGTACGGATCGAACCACGAGTCGAAGATGAGCGCCTTCAGCGGAGAATCGGCAATGCCCGCCGGCGGCGGAATATCGCGGACAATCGCCTCGAGGATTTCGGTAATCCCGATCCCCGCCTTGGCCGAGGCGAGCACCGCGTTGCCGGTGTCGAGACCGACTACCGTCTCGATCTGCTCCATAACCCGCTCCGGATCGGCGCCCGGCAGGTCGATCTTGTTGATCACCGGGATCAGCTCGAGCCGGTTGTCGACGGCCAGATAGGCATTGGCCAGCGTCTGGGCCTCAACCCCCTGGCTGGCATCGACGATCAGCAGCGCCCCCTCGCAGGCCGAGAGGCTGCGCGAGACTTCATAGGAGAAGTCGACGTGGCCCGGCGTATCGATCAGATTGAGAATGTATTGCTGACCATCGCGGGCCTTGTAGTTGAGCCGCACCGCGTGGGCCTTGATGGTGATCCCACGCTCCCGCTCGAGATCCATGGCGTCGAGAACCTGATCGGACATTTCACGCTGCTCGAGCGCTCCGGTCGCTTCGAGAAGACGATCAGAGAGCGTCGTCTTGCCATGGTCGATGTGGGCGATGATCGAAAAATTGCGAATGTTTGATGCCATATATATATGTTGCCTGGGGTCATCTGCCATTAAACGGTCGGCGATGAAACAACTTACAGAATAGAAAACTGATGCTCAAAAGGCAAACCCATGGGGCCGATAGGACCGATAGGACCAATAGGCCCCATCGGACCCATCGGGCCGAGCCGTCCTATAAGTCCTATCCGTCCTTGGTCCTATTGGTCCTATCAGCCCTTTCACTCAGGGCGACTGAATTTTAAACTGCGATTGCCCTGCTTCCCACTTGATCAGGGAGTATTCTCGAGGCTCCGCCAGAGGTACCATGAGGCGACCGAGCGCCAGGGAGCCCAGCGACGGGTGGCCGCCAGCTCCTCCATCTCGGCCGGACCAGGAAGCGCGGGCAGTTCGAACTGCTGCTGGATGGCCTTGCGCACCCCGAGGTCGCCAACCGGGAAGACGTCGAGTCGGGCCAGCGAGAAGATGAGGAACATCTGGGCGGTCCAGACCCCGATTCCCTTCACCTCGGTCAGGGCGGCAATCACCTCGTCGTCACTCAGCCGCGGCAGCTGACTCAGCCTGAGCCGGCCCTCCGCGACCCGCGCGGCGAGATCGCGGATATACCCGATCTTTTGAAAGGAGAGGCCGACGCCACGCAGCTCCTCATCCGTAGAACTGAGCAGCAACTCGGCCTTCGGGATCCGGCCGCCCGGATAGAGCTGGCGAAAGCGGGTGAAGATCGTCTCGGCCGCCCGGGTCGAGAGCTGCTGGGAGACGATCGACTTGACCAGAGTCTCGAAATAGCGTTGGTGGGGCCGGATGGCGCATGGCCCATAATGTCCCACCAGCCGGCGCATGACGGCATCCCGCCGCGCCAAACTGCCCTCAGCTTGCCGAAGTTGCTGCAAAAACTGCTCTTTCTTCTCACTACTCATCTTCACCCTCCCCTACTTATTTGATCTCAGACGTATCATACTGAAAATGGCCCGACTTGGCTCAACTTGGCTCAAAAAGGCTCCATCAGGCCCTCCCCTGAATGTGGGCCACCAGGGAAGACGACTGGGACATTTTGCGACAACTAAAGGGCGATTGGTCCCAAAAAATGGCCAAAATGGGGCAAAATGTTTCGGCAAGGTAATTGCAATCAGAAACAGCGCGATCAGCTTGTTGCGCCGCACCGATGCCGAATCCGTGTGCCAGGCGGGATGTATTTCAACTATCGATCGAGTGGATGAGTATGAAGATTAGTACTCGCTTAATTTTAATGCTGACTCTCTCCGTAAGTGCGGTGATGCTGATTGCCAGTCTGATCAGCCTCCAGCAAAAGGAGGAACGGCTGCTGGCCGCCGCCCGGGATGTCTCACGCGCCCATGCGCTGACGCTGAAGATCGCGCTCGAAGAGGACTACCTAACCGGACGGAGCCTCGATGCGCGGCGGCTCATCTCACGGCTCCGCGAGAACACCGGCGTCTTCAGCGTCATGCTCTTCAATGAGCGGGGCGAGCTGTCGGCGATCTCGAACGATCTGGTTCCGGACGATGTGCGTTACCTGAAAGAGGCGCGCCAGGTCATCGAGACCGGCACCCCGGTCGAGATCGAGCGTCAACTTGGCGGAGAGAACTATTTTTCGATCATCCTCCCCCTGCAGGTCACTCCGCCGGGGAATGGCCAGCCCGGACCGCAGCGGCTGGGGGCGATCGAGATCATCCAACCGATCTCCTTCGTCCACGTCCACATTGCCCGGGCGCGGCTGCACCTGGCCATCACCGCGCTGCTGCTTGGCGTGACGATTCTGATTGTTGTCGCCATTGTCACCCGACTCAGCCTCAGCGAGCCGATCCGCGAACTGCTCGAAGGAGCGATGGCGGTCGGACGCGGCAACCTCGACTACCGGGTCAAGGTCTCCCAGCAGGGGACCGAACTGACCACGCTCGCCCGGGAGTTCAACCGCATGGCCGACCGGCTCGCCGAGCAACGTGGCAAACTGAAGCGGGAGGCCGAGGACCGCATCTCCCTCGAACGGCAACTGCGACATACTGAACGGCTGGCCGCCATCGGCCACCTCGCGGCCGGAGTCGCCCACGAGATGGGCGCGCCGCTCCAGGTCATCGATGGTCGCGCCAAGCAGCTCCAGCAGCAGCCCGACGCGCAGCTTGAAACGCGGCAGCGCAACCTGACGATCATTCGCAGCCAGGCGGCGCGGATCACCCGCATCGTCCGGCAGCTGCTCAACCTCTCCCGTCCGTTCTCGCTCAACTCGCAGCGATTTGTCGTCGAGGATCTGCTCCGGGACACGGTCGAGCTGCTCGAATCACAGGCGGAGAAGTCGCAGATCCGCATCGTCACGCCCCCCAAATATATCGATGGCCACCAGATCACAGCCGACCCGGAGCTGGTCCACCAGGTCGTGCTCAATATCTGTCAGAACGGCATCCAGGCGATGCCCAATGGAGGCGTGCTGACGCTCGACTGTACGGATCATCGCGCCGGAGATGGCCGCCGGTATGTGGCGATCCGCATCGCCGATACGGGCACCGGAATCGACCCGGAGACCATGCCGCGCATCTTCGACCCGTTCTTCACCACCAAAGAGGTTGGCAGCGGCACCGGACTCGGGCTGGCCGTCTCCCGACGGATCGTTGAAGAGCATCTTGGATGGATGGAGGCCGAGAACCTGCCGACCGGCGGGGCCCTCTTCACCGTCTACGTGCCCGTTGATGCGCAGAACCCCCGGAACGTCAATGGCGAGACGGATGACGAGCTGGTGGCCACCACCGCTTTGAAAGGGAATCAACCATGACCGACCGGATTCTGATTGCCGAGGACGATCCCGACCTGCGCGATCTTCTCCAGGATGAGCTGGAGGATGCCGGATACGACACGTCCATCTGCATCAACGGCCAGAAGGCGCTCGAGCAGATCGAGAAGACGAACGAACAGATCGATCTGCTGCTGACCGATATCCGCATGCCCGGACTGAGTGGCGATGAACTGCTGGAGAAGATCCGCGAGCTGCGGCCGGAGGTGCCAGTCATCATCATCACCGCCTTCGGCTCGGTCGAACAGGCGGTCGAGCTGGTCAAGGCCGGGGCTTTTCAGTACCTGACCAAACCGTTCGACACCGACGATCTGCTGCAGA
>JBEAVZ010000426.1:0-12123 GCA_041160645.1 Acidobacteriota bacterium | reverse complement strand
CCCCCGCTTCAGTTTGGAAACAGATGGAATGAAATTTGCAATCCATAACTTTGTTGATCGGCCGGGTCAGGAATGACGGGCCCTGGCTAAACCCACCGACCAGGACTTTGAGGCAATGATTAGTAGACCGCGACAAGATCGGCTGATTGGCGCTCCGCGCGCGGCCCGGTTGCGTCTCGATATTCGGGGCGCCGTCCAGGGCGTCGGATTTCGCCCCCACGTCTATCGCCTCGCGGTCGAGATGGGGTTGACCGGGTGGGTTCGGAATACGACCGATGGAGTGCAGATCGAGGTCGAGGGGGAGGAGGGGGATCTGGACCGTTTCCAGTCGCGTTTGTTGGCTGATCTGCCCCCACGGGCGCTGATCACCAGTCTCCAAGCCCACTATCGCGATCCGCAGGGGAGCGCCAGCTTCGAAATTCTCGAAAGCATCGTGGGTGGGGCGGATCGGGCGATCGTCCTGCCGGATATCGCGACCTGTGCGGACTGTGTCGCCGAGATCTTCGACCCCGCCAACCGGCGCTTCCAATATCCATTCGCCAATTGCACCAACTGTGGGCCACGCTACAGCATCATCGCCGATCTTCCATATGACCGAAACCTGACGACGATGCGCCATTTCACGATGTGTCCAGATTGTCAGGCCGAGTACGACGATCCGGGCAACCGGCGCTTTCACGCCCAGCCGAATGCTTGTCCGGCGTGTGGGCCGCAGTTGGCGCTGCGGGACGCCAGGGGGGAGCTGCGGGCAGTCCGCGCGGCCGCGCTCGACATAGCTGTCGAAGCTCTCCAGGCCGGCCTGATCGTCGCTGTCAAGGGGATCGGTGGCTACCACCTCTGCGTCGATGCCCGTTCCGGCAGTGCCGTCGTCGAGTTGAGGCGGCGCAAGCATCGCGAGGAGAAGCCGCTCGCGCTGATCTATCCTGGTCTGGCCGCGGTGCGGCGTGATTGTCAGGTCTCGCGGCTTGAAGCACGGCTGCTGCAGGGACCGGAGGCGCCGATTGTCCTGCTCGACCGCCATCTAAGACCGGAGGCTGAGTGTCCGCACTCTGCCCTCATCGCCCCCGGCAATCCCGGCTATGGCGTGATGTTGCCGGCGACGCCGCTCCAGCACCTGTTGCTCGAGAAGATGGGCGGCCCCCTGGTCGCGACGAGTGGAAATCGGACCAGTGAACCGATCTGCATCGACGATGAAGAGGCGCTGACCCGGCTGGCCGGAGTGGCCGACCTCTTCCTTATGCACGATCGGCCCATCCTTCGCCAAGTTGACGACTCGATTGTCCGGGTCATTGCCGGACGGGGCATGGTCCTGCGGCGCGCGCGCGGCTTCGCCCCGCTGCCGATCGAGACTGGCTGGTCGATGGCCCCGATTCTCGCCACCGGAGCCCACCTGAAGAGCACCATCGCCCTGACGAGCGGCAAGCGAATCTTTCTCAGTCAGCACATCGGCGATCTGGAGACGGCCGAGGCCGTCCAGGTCTTTGACCAGACGATCGAGAGCTTTGAGCGGCTTTACCGGACCACTCCCCAACTGATTGCCCACGACGCGCATCCGGACTACTATTCGACTCGCCGCGCTCTTCAACTCTCCGCGTCCCACCTGGCCGTCCAGCATCACTACGCCCATGTCCTCTCCTGCCTCGCCGACAATGGACTGGAGCCGCCGGTCCTCGGGATTGCCTGGGATGGAACCGGTTATGGTGATGATGGAACGATCTGGGGTGGTGAGTTTCTGCGGATCACCGCGGAGGGATATGAGAGGGTGGCCCACTGGCGAACCTTTCCCCTGCCCGGCGGAGAGAGCTCGATTCGCGAGCCGCGGCGCACCGCGATCGGTCTGCTCAACGAGATCGACCCGCGATTGCGCGCAGAGTGGCACGATCTGGCTCCCTGGCGTGAATTCGGAGCGCGCGAAGCCGAGATCCTCCAAGCGATGCTCGCCCGGGGGATCAACTCGCCGCGAACCTCGAGTGTCGGACGACTCTTTGACGCCATCGCTTCGATTATCGGCCTCCGTCAACTGGTCCAGTTCGAGGGGCAGGCGGCAATGGAGCTCGAGTATGCGCTCGCCGGTCTCGCGACCGACGAGAGCTATCCGGTTCAGGTCGTTCTCCACGCCGGTGACGAACTGCCCGCCGACCCGCCAGTCGGGACCGGTCAGACGAGCAGACGGCGAACCATGATTCTCGACTGGGAGCCGCTGGTCATCGAAATTGTCAAAGACTTGACGTGCGGAGTTCCGATCGGTTTTCTTGCGGCCAAATTCCATAATACACTGGTTGAGTCGCTGGTGACGGTCGCCGGTCTGGTTGGCGAGCCACGGGTCTGCCTGACCGGGGGCTGCTTTCAGAATCGGTATCTGGCTGAGCGTTCAATCCGCCGGTTGCGTGACGAAGGTCTGCAGGTATACTGGCATCAGCGCGTCCCACCAAATGATGGTGGAATCGCCCTTGGGCAGGCGGTTGCTGCTGCCCGGTACCTGAAACAGCCTGGATGAGTGCCTGGTCATTCAATCAGTCGAGAGCCTCGATACTGACCGGCCGGAAAATGAGAAGAGCGAATGTTACCAATCTCAACAATAGCCGGGAAGCTGGGGATTCCCGATGAATATATACTCCCCTACGGTGAGCAATCGGCCAAGGTCAGGCTCGATTTTCTGAAAGACTCGCGTTTTGCCCCAACGGGAAAATTCATTCTGGTGACGGCGATCACCCCGACCAGTGCCGGGGAGGGGAAGACGGTCGTCTCGATCAGTCTGACCCAGGGGCTGGAGCGGATTGGCAAGCGGGTCGTGGCGACGCTCCGTGAGCCATCGCTGGGCCCGGTCTTTGGCATCAAGGGAGGGGCGACCGGCGGCGGCCGCGCCCAGGTTCTTCCGGCCGAGAAGATCAATTTGCACTTCAATGGCGATTTTCACGCCATCACCACCGCCCATAACCTGCTCGCCGCGGCGGTCGACTGGCATCTCCACCAGGGCAACCAGCTCCGACTCGACATCAATAACATCAACTGGCCACGGACGATGGACATGAACGATCGGGCGCTGCGCCAACTGATCGTCGGTCTCGGGGGGAAGAGCAATGGCCTGCCGCGCCAGACCGGTTTTGTGATCACCGCCGCCTCCGAGGTCATGGCGATCATGGGTTTTGCCACCTCCTATGATGATCTGCGGCAGCGGCTCGCCCGGATTGCGATTGGCCTCGACGCCGATGGACGGATCGTTCCGGCGGGTGAGCTGGGCGTGACGGGCGCGATGATGGTTCTGCTGCGTGAAGCGCTGTTGCCCAACCTCGCCCAGACCAGTGAAGGGACGCCGGTCTTTGTCCATACCGGCCCGTTTGGCAACATTGCCCATGGAACGAGCAGCCTCATCTCGCAGATGATGGCGCTCCGTTGCGCCGACTATGTGGTCAACGAGGCCGGCTTCGGGGCCGATCTGGGGGCTGAAAAGTACTTTGATATCGTCATGCCCCACTCGGGGATCAAGCCCGCCGCGGTCGTGCTGGTCGCGACAGCGCGGGCTCTCGCCGCCCACGGGGCGCTGCCCGGAGCGGCCGAAAAGAGTGGTCCCGAGGCTGTCAGGCGCGGCCTGCCCAACCTTGCCCGCCATCTCGCGAATATGCGCAAATTTGGCGGCAACGTGGTCATTGCGATCAACCACTTTCCGACCGATACCGAGGCTGAACTGGCGGTGATTCGCGAATTCTGCGCGGAGCAGAACGTTCCATTCGCCCTCTGTGATGGCTACAGCCAGGGGGCCGATGGCGCGGTCGATCTGGCGGCAAAGGTGGTTGCGGCGGTAGAGGCCGGTGATCCGCACCGGGTCAATCCGCTCTACACCGCCGACCTCACCCTCGAGGAGAAGATTCATCGCGTCGCGACCGAGGTCTATGGCGCGGACGGCGTGACGATCGAGCCCCAGGCCCGCAAGAAGCTGAAGCGCTATACCGAGCAGGGATTTGGCCATCTGCCGATCTGCATGGCCAAGACGCAGTCCTCGCTCTCCGACAATCCGGCCCTCCCGGGAGCGCCAACCGGCTGGACGCTCACCGTCTCTGATACCCATCTCTCGGCGGGAGCCGGTTTTGTCGTCGCCGTCGCTGGTTCGATGATGCTTATGCCCGGATTGCCGAAGATTCCGCAGGCGTTGCGAATCGATCTCGATCCCGATGGTCAAATCGTGGGGATGAACTACTGAGCAAGGGATAGACGATATGTGTCTGGCGATTCCCGGTCAGCTGATTGAGATAGAAGGAATGGATCTCTTCCGATCCGGTCGGGTCAGTTTTGGCGGGATCATCCGCGAGGTCAACCTCTGTGCGGTTCCCGAGGCCGAGGTTGGCGATTATCTCCTGGTCCACGTCGGAATGGCCATTGGTCGCATCGACGCGGCCGAGGCCCGCCAGGTCTTTGACTATCTCGAAAAGATCGATCAGCTGGATGAGCTTGGCGAGGAGCCGGCGGCCCTTGAGCAGGCTCCCCGGACCCCATCCATGCGAAGTGGGCGAAGTGGGCGAAGTGGGCGAAGTGGGCGAAGCGGGCGAAGCGGGGCGGACTCATGAGATTTCTCGACGAGTACCGGGATCCCGTAGCGGCCCGGCAGCTGGCCGAGGCCATCCGCCGCGTCGTGACGCGACCGTGGACGATCATGGAGATCTGCGGCGGGCAGACCCACTCGATCGTCCGCTACGGGATCGACGAGATGCTCCCCCCGGAGGTCACTCTGGTCCATGGTCCGGGTTGTCCGGTCTGCGTGACGCCGCTCGAACTGCTCGACCAGGCCATCCATCTCGCCGCGCTTCCTGAGGTGATCTTCTGTTCTTTTGGCGATATGCTCCGCGTCCCCGGGAGCCGGCTCGATCTCCTCCGCGTCAAAGCGGCGGGCGGTGATGTCCGGATTGTCTACTCCCCGCTCGATTGTTTGAAGATCGCTCGTGACAACCCCGAACGACAGGTCGTCTTCTTTGCCGTCGGCTTTGAGACGACGGCGCCGGCCAATGCCATGGCGGTCGCCCAGGCAGCCGCGCTTGGCCTCGACAACTTCACCCTGCTCGTCTCACATGTCCTCGTTCCCCCGGCGATGGAGGCGATCCTCGCGGCGCCGGAGAACCGCGTCGAGGGTTTCCTCGCCGCGGGTCACGTCTGCGCGGTCATGGGCATCGGGCAGTACCATCCCCTCGCTGCCCGCTACCGGGTGCCGATCATCATCACCGGCTTCGAACCCCTCGACCTGCTCCAAGGGCTTCTGATGTGTCTCCGCCAGCTTGAAGATTCCCGTCACGAAGTCGAAAATCAGTATGCTCGGTCGGTCCGTCCGGAGGGCAATCCGGCCGCCCGGCGGCTGATCGAGCAGGTCTTTACCGTGACTGATCGCCAGTGGCGGGGAGTTGGCCCGATTCCACAGAGTGGACTGCGCCTCGCCCCCGGTTACGAGCGTTTTGACGCCGAGACCCGCTTCAACCTGGCGACGACCAGAGTCCCCGAACCCGCCATCTGCATTAGTGGGCGGATCATGCGGGGCCTCAGCAAACCTGGCGACTGTCCGGCCTTTGGCGCCGACTGTCGACCGGAACACCCTCTCGGAGCGCCAATGGTCTCGACGGAAGGCGCCTGCGCCGCCTACTACCGCTATGGGCGCTATGGGCGCTATGGGCGCTATGGACTCGAACGCCAGTCCTTGCCCTGACGCTCCGCCTGGCGCGGGGCCGCCGCGGTGATATCTTAAATTTGGCCTCACTTGGCAAACTTTAAAAGGATGTAGAGATGACCAGACTTTTTCCCCAGACATTCCTGCTGCTCAGCCTGCTCTCGATTGCGGTGTTCGCCCAGACCAATGGGCCCCTCGCCACAACCCGCACGACGGCCGAACGAATGGGTTACGGCCCCGAAGACAAGGTTCTCATGGTCCATGCCGATGATATCGGGATGTCGCACTCGGTCAATGTGGCGACAATCGAGGCCCTCAGGAAGGGCCTGGTCACCTCCGGCAGCATCATGGTCCCCTGTCCGTGGTTTCCGGAGATCGCGGAGTACTTCCGCCAGCACCCCGAACTCGATCTGGGTCTCCACCTGACGCTGACCAGTGAGTGGAAGTATCTGCGCTGGCGTCCGGTTGCACCGATCGACAAGGTTCGCGGCCTGCTCGATCCGGATGGCTATATGTGGCGCTCGGAGATCCAGACCGCCATGAAGGCGACTCCGCAGGAGATCGAGATTGAGCTGCGGGCCCAGATCGATAAGGCCCTCGCCGCCGGCCTCAAGCCGACCCACCTCGATACGCATATGGGGACACTCTACACGCGCAAAGACTTCTTCGATGTCTACACCCGCCTGGGCCGTGAGTATGGTCTCCCCGTCATGGCCATGCGCCCGACTCCCGAGGCGCTCGAGTATGCCAAAAAGACCCGTGCTCCGATTGGCGCTGAGGCCCTCACCCAGCTCGAGGCCGACGGCTTTGTTCTTCTCGACTACCTGGTGACCGGGGTCCCCGGTCGCAACTTCGCCGAGCGGAAGGTCGCCTATAAGGAGTTTCTGCGCAACCTCAAGCCGGGAGTGACCATGCTCATTGTCCATCTCGGGATGGATGATGCCGAACTGAAGGCGGCCACCGGTTCCTGGGAGGCTCGCTATGGAGACTACCTCTCTTTCACCGATCCGGAGATTGCCGCATTGATCAGGGAGCTGGGCATCAAGCTGACGACGTGGCGCGAGATGGGCCGCATCGCCTGGAAGAAGTGATGAAAGTGGTGGCAAACTTGGGTGAAGTTATCACTGCCGGGGAAGGGCGCCGTGAAAGATTCTGACTCAGGCAAGCGGCTTGGAGATGGACTGGTCTGCCCGACCCCCTTCACCGCGGCGGACCGGATCCTGCTTGCCCACGGCGGTGGCGGCCGCCTCATGCACCAGTTGATCGAACAGTTCTTTCTGCCGGCCTTCGGCAACGAACTGCTCGCGCCGCGCCACGACGGGGCCGTCTTCGAAATTGGCGGGGCCCGCCTGGCCATGACGACCGACTCCTATGTCGTCCAGCCGCTCTTCTTTCCAGGGGGAGATATCGGTTCGCTGGCCGTCAATGGCACAGTCAATGATCTCGCCATGTGCGGGGCGCGCCCACTCTATCTGAGCGCCGGGTTCATCCTCGAAGAGGGATTCCCCCTTGCCCAACTCGAGTCCATCGTCGCCTCGATGCGTGCGGCCGCCGCGCAGGCCGGGGTGCTGCTCGTCACCGGAGATACCAAGGTCGTCGACCGCGGGAAGGCTGACGGCGTCTTTATCAACACGACCGGGATTGGTCTTCTCGAGCATTCGCTGGTCATTGCGCCCCGGCGCCTCCAACCCGGTGATCAGATTCTGATCAATGGTGACCTCGGCCGCCACGGCATTGCGATTATGGCGACCCGCGAGGGGCTCAACTTCGAAACGATCATTGAGAGTGACTGCGCCCCCCTCCACAGGATCGTCGCCGCCCTGATCGATGCCGGAATCGACCTTCACTGCCTGCGTGATCTGACCCGGGGTGGGCTGGCCAGCGCTCTGGTCGAGCTTGCTGAAGCGACCAGTTCACGCCTCTCCATCGCCGAGACGGCGATACCGGTGCGCGAAGATGTGCGGGGAGCCTGCGAAATTCTTGGTCTCGATCCGCTCCATCTCGCCAACGAAGGGCGGTTCCTTGCCGTGGTGCCGGCCGCGCAGGCCGCCCGCACCCTCGAAATATTGCGGAGTGAACCGGGAGGTGAGACCGCCGCGCTGATTGGTGAGGTCGGCGCTCCCGGGAGTTCGCGGGTAGTCATGAAGACTATTCTCGGAACGACCCGGATCGTCGATATGCTGAGTGGCGAGCAGTTACCGCGGATTTGCTGAACGGGGCCATAACGGGGCCGAGGTCGATGGCCCCTTCCTACTTCCTCATGATCCAATAGATCTCGCCAGGCCAACCGGGGAAGAGCCCTCCCCAGGCGAGGTTGAAGCGCATCCAGGCCGCGGAGTTCTCGAGCGGACTGCCCTTGCTGCGCATCAGAAACGCTCCGCTCACAAACTCCAGTTTTAGCCCTGCCCGCGCCGCCATTCTTTCCACCCGCTCCGGTGAGAAGACGCTGACGTGACCGAACTGTTGGGCCGTCCGCCGGATCTGCTTCTCGCGAAGCGCGGCCAGCGGACCCGGCACGACCGGGAAACCGCCAATCAGCGCCCCACCCGGCTTGATCGCCGCGACGATCTTTTCAAAGACCGCCTCTGGTTCAAAGAGGTGCTCAAGGACGTGGAGCAGGATTGCCGTGTCGTACTGACGTGGAAAGCGAAGCTCGCGATCTTCGAGATTGACCTCGAGAAATTCCGTGTACCCGGCCTCGGTGAGCCGTTCCCGGTGCATGACCGCATCGACTGCCGTCCAGGCCTCGTACTCGATCCCGGCCGGCGCCGACTTGACAAACTCGAGCATCTGCCCGAGATGAACCCCCACTTCGAGGACATCGAGCGGGCGGCCGGCGCGCTGCCACTCTTCGCGCAGCAGATGGTAGCCAAACCAGTAACGAAGAAGGCGAATCGGGTATCGAACCCGCTTCGCCTCCGGTGAAATGCCAAATTCAGGAGATCTGACCACCTGATTGGTCGCCAGAAATTCGATGTCCCAACGACCTGGTGCATAGGTCGGGGAGGGGGATTGATCTGCTCTCGACTCCATTAAACAGCCTTAAGAGACGCGACGTGTTCCGCGTGCCGGTCCATCCGGCGTCGACCGCACCTGTCGCGTGAAGAGCTCCAGAACCGGATACCAGGCCCCTTCGTCGGCGAAGGGGACGAGGTCGAATCCTCGACCATACGGATCGTCCCAGAGAGTTTTTGTATAGTCGATCCCCAACGCAGAGTAGATCGACGCGGCCACATCCTCGTTGGCGATGGCCCGATTCTGCGCCCAGCCGGGATCGGTCACGGCGAAGCCATCGCTCGATGTCACTCCGATCGCCCGTCCGCCCGTCGCCCCGCCGCCCATGAAGAGGACGAACTGCTGGAAGTAGTGATCACGACCGCTGCTGGCGTTGAGTCCCGGGGCGTTGTTCCCGGTCCGGACCGTGCGGCCAAATTCACCCATGGCGACGATCAGGGTCTCGTCGAAGAGGGTCCCGCCGCGCTGCCCCGGCGTCGCGATCAGGTCGTTGACCAGATTGGCCAGCCCCAGATCGAGTTGCCGGGCTGGCTGGTAGATCCCGCCATTGGCGGCGTAGATGTTCGTGTGATTATCCCATCCGCCAAGGTTGAGCTGGATATACCGCGTTCCCTGGTTGGCGCGGAGCAGATTGCGCGCAACAATACAAGAGTTGCCGAATCCGCTGTTGCCGTAACGCGTTCCCTCGTCCGTCGTGAACTTGAAGATCGAATCGACCTCGGGATTATACATCATGGCCCGACTCTGCTGGTAGAACCCATCCATATCGAGGACCGATTCTCCGAGCGGAGAGTTGCTGCGGCCCGTCGAATCGAGATCCATCAGCATCTGGTAGCGCCGCTCAAAGTTGACCTGACCGACATTGTTGGTCAGATTACTGAGGCCGTTCGCATTGGCCGTGATGGAGAAGGGCGTGTAGCGGGCATTGAAATAGCCGGCGCTGACCGTGCTTCCGCCGTTGAGGGAGATGAAGCCGGGCAGCTTCTGGTTTGGCTGGCGCTCGTTTTCAAACTCGCGGGCGACGACCGAGCCGATATTCGGCGAGATCTTCCCCATCTGCGAGGTCGGATTACGCGAGATCTGGGTCCAGATCTGCTGCAGTGAATGGACGAGGGCTGGAGCCCGCACACTGCGCAGGATGGCCATCTTGTTGACGTGCCCGGCCAGGTTGGGCATCAACCCCTTCGGAAAGAGGATCCCGCTGATCGTCTCGGGCTGAAAGTTGGCTGGCGTCCACGAGCCGACCTTCAAATCGAAGGTATCGACGTGGCTCGGGGCCCCCTGGAGGTGAATAAAGATGCAGTTGCGGGCCCGGCCGGTCAGTTGCGGGGTCTCGGCGCCCGGTTTGGCATAGACGTTTGGCCGCAGTGCCGGCACCAGAAACGACCCGGCGACCCCCGTTCCGGCAATCCGGAAGAAGTCCCGCCGTCCCAGTTCAGTTCCACCAAAGAGCGGTGAGATGATGGCTCGCTTGTCTTCTCTCTTCTTCATTTTCATACGGCAACTCCTTGTGCTGACGGTTCAGAACCTTTCGATCAGTAGTTGAAGATGAAATCAACCTTGTTGAGCAGTACCCACTGCAGACTCTCAAAAGCCTGTTGACGTGGGGTCCAGCTGAAGAAGGGAAGCAGCTTCGCCTTCTCGGCCGCGGTCGGATAACGCGACAAAGTCAGCAGATACATCCGCTCGATCGCCTTCTCATCGGTCAGCGTGCGGTCGTTGACCAGATTGTAGACCGTGCTGCGGATCGTCTCTGTACCGATGGTCACCCGGTCATCGAGTCTGATCCGGTTGGTGACGATCGTGTTGTTCATCAGGTTGAGCGCCTGAAGGATCGATGAGTCGTCTGTGCGTGGGTTCGAGTCACGGTTGCCACGCAGAAATGAATCGAGGAAAGACCGCACATCGAAGCGCTGGCGCGGTTCGATCGGGTCGGGCAGCTGGCCGGCCCACCGCACGACCCGCCGCAGCGTTCCCTCATCGCCGAGGATGGGAAAGCCGATGACGGTCGAGTTGGTGGTGCTGTTGGCGTCACGATAGGTGGTTACCGGGGGGAGGCCCGTCGCCTGGACGATCGCGTCGTGGATCTCTTCCGCATCGAGCCGGCGGGCGTACTTGCGAGCATAGTAGGGGACATAGTCGAGCTTCCAGGTACCCGGATAGCTCGAGGAGAGCTGGTAGGTCGAGGATTTCGCGATCTGCCCAATCACGCGCCGCAGGTTGAAACCATTCTGGGAAAAGTCACGCGCCAGCGCCTCAAGCAGCTCCGGGTTGTTCGGTTGGGGGCTCCAACCGGCGGGGAGCTTGGCGGTCGGATCGAGCCGGGCCGGATCGAAGGTGTTGGAGGGCGAGACGAGCGCCTCGACCATCATCTCCTCCCAGAGATAGTTGACGGCGGCCCGCGCAAACTGCGGGTCGGCGGTCAGCTGCCGCGCCAGCGCCTGGCGGCGATTCTCACTGCTTCCGATCGTCGTCGTCCCGAAGAGGTAGCGCGGGGCGGCCGTGTTCTGGCCGCCAATGGGCGCCCGATTCTGACGATTGCCCGAGTTGGTGTTGAGCTGGTACTCGCCGGTCGTCCCCTCACTGATTGTGTAGGTTCCGTAATTGACGTCCGTCCGCGGCCGGGCAAAGGCGCGCCGCGTCCGGGCGAAGAAGGCGCTCATCCCCCAGGCCTGGGACCGGGTCACTCCCGATCCCCACAGGTTCACCGCGTCGAGATGGCCTGCGCCATCGTGACAGAGCAGGCAGTCGAGTGAACTCAACCCGAGGAAGATCGTCGACAACTGAACCGCCGTTCCGTCCATCGTATCCTGGGTCGGCCCCATCGGCACATTTCCGAGAACGATGAAATTGACCGCGCCATTGACCGTATTCTCACCCGAGCCGGCGATCATCTCGGTGGCGATCTGGTTGTAGGGGCGGTTGTTGGCGATCGAATCGTAGATGAAGCTGTGGTAGGCTTCGCGGCCGTTCAGGAAGATCTGAATGTTGCTGGCAAAGGCGGTGTTGCGGAAGAGATCGCCGTAGAAGAGGGTCCATTTATCGACGAACTCCGGGGAGGCGATCAGGGTATCGACCAGCCTGTCCCGCTTGGTGACCGTGGTGTCGGCCAGAAACTGCGCCACCGCTTCCGGCGTCGGAGTTCGTCCGGTCAGGTCGAGCGTCACCCGCCGGATGAACTGTTCATCGCTGCAGAGCGGCGCGGAGAGCACTCCCCCCTGGGCCATGCGGTCGAAGATGTGGTTGTCGATGAAATTCCGGCGCGGGATGTCCTGCGGGGCGGCCAACTGGCCCGCCGAATGGTTGAGCAGGTCGCTGATCTCCTCCGTTTGCCGCGAGAGATCGATGCGGTGCCGGCCGTCGACCCCCTCGAAACTCTCCGGGTCTCGCAAGTAGCTGCAATCGGACTCGGTCAAGCCACTGGAGCGGCCCGTGCTGGCGTCAACCGCCCCACGCCTCCA
>JBEAVZ010000423.1:0-12810 GCA_041160645.1 Acidobacteriota bacterium | reverse complement strand
GAGCAGCAGCCGCGGCTTGAAGCCAAATTCGCGCCCGATGATCAGCTTCTGCTGATTGCCGCCCGAGAGCGCGCGCACCGGCAGGGCGGGGTTGGGAGGGCGCACATCGAAAGCGCGGAGTAGCTCTTCGACTTCACGATCGATCGCGCGCTCATCGAGCACGCCGAGCTTCGAGGCGAGCGGCGGGCGGTAGTGTGCGCCAAGAATGATATTTTCAGCCAGATCGAAATGGAGCAGAAGTCCGCGGTGGTGGCGATCTTCCGGAATATGGGCGACCCCCAGCTCTCTCAATTGTCGGGCATTATAATGGCCAACATCACGCCCGAGACACTCGATCCGCCCCCGGTCGGCATGGCGCAAGCCGGCCAGGACCTCGATCAGCTCGGTCTGGCCATTCCCCTCGACGCCGGCAATGCCAACAATCTCACCGGCCCGAATCTGGAATGAGAGGTCGCGGAGAGACGTCCCAAGGCTCAAGCCGTCAACCGCGAGGATGGTCGGACCCGGCTGGGCCGGGGGCTTTTCAACTGAAAGTAAGACATCACGACCAACCATCAGCCTGGCCAGCTCGGCCGCGTTGGTCGCGGCGGTCCGGCGCTCACCAACGACCTTTCCGTCGCGCATGACCGTCACATTGTCCGAGATCGCCAGGACCTCCTGCAGCTTGTGCGTAATGATAATGACCGTCTTTCCCTGCTCACGCATCGCGCGTAAGATGCGAAAGAACTCTTCGACCTCGGGCGGAGTGAGAACGGCGGTCGGTTCGTCAAGAATCAGAATCCGCGCCCCGCGGTAGAGGGCCTTGACCAGTTCGACCCGCTGTTGCTGACCAACCGAGAGGGTCTCGACGCGCCGGTCCGGATCGAGATCGAAACCAAAATTGTCGATGATCCCCTGCAGCTTCGCCCGTGCCGCGGCAAGGTCGAGATGGAATGGCGAACCGGGCTCGGCGCCCAGGATGACATTTTCGAGCACTGTCATTGGCGGGACGAGCATGAAATGCTGGTGGACCATCCCCAGGCCGAGGGCAATGGCATCGTGAGGCGCGGCAATCCGCCGCACCACCCCATCGATCAGAATCTCTCCCTCATCGGCCGTGTAGAAGCCATAGAGAATCTTCATGATCGTCGACTTCCCGGCGCCATTCTCACCGATGATGGCGTGGATGGTTCCACCAGCCGGCCCCTCGCCGACCGGCACCGCGAGGTCGATCGCCCGGTTGGCGGTGACCGCCCCGAACGTCTTGGTTATCTTGCGCATTTCGACGATCTTCGACATGGGGAACAACCTTTACTTGGGGAGATCCTGCTTCTCTTCTTCGGCCATGGCATCGGTGACCTTGATTCGGCCAGCGATGATGTCGCGCTTGGCCTGTTCGACCCGCTCGATCACTTCGGGGGGAATGAGCGCGCGGTTGTGCTCATCCAGCGCGTAGTCGACCCCATCGTTCTCGAGGCCATAGATGTGGACTCCGCCCTGGAAGCGCCCCTCGACCTCATCATTGACGATACTGAAGACGGCATTCTCGATCCGCTTCAGCATGCTGGTCAGAATGTAGCCGGGCTTGATCCAGTTCTGGTTGGAGTCGACGCCGATCGCGAACTTGCCATAGGCCTCCGCCGCGTCGAAGACCCCCAGGCCGGAGTTGCCGGCCGCCTGGAAGATCACGTCGGCCCCCTGCTCATACTGGGAGTTGGCCAGCTCGCGCCCCTTGCCGGGGTTGTTCCAGGCGGCATCGGTGATGCCAACATAGTTTCGAATCACCCGGATATTGGGATTGACATAGCGCGCCCCCTCCTCATATCCGGTCGCGAACTTGTGGATAAGTGGAATATCCATCCCGCCAACGAAGCCGAGAATCCCGGTTCGACTCTTCGCCGCGGCAATCATGCCGACGAGAAATGATCCCTCGTGCTCTTTGAAGAGGAGACTGGCGACGTTCGGCAGCTCGGCCACCGAATCGATCACCACGAAGTGGAGCTGCGGGTAGTCGGCGGCAATCTGTTTGATGATCGGCCCCTGGACAAAGCCGACGCCGGTGATCAGGTTGTAACCATACTGGGCAAAGGCCCGGATCGCCGGTTCGATCGAGGTCGGATCCCCCGGTTCGACATCCCGGAGGAGAATCGGCAGCTCTTTCCGCGCCCTGAGCATCCCGAGATTGGCCGCCGAATTGAAGGAACGGTCATCCTTGCCGCCAATGTCGAAGACGATCCCGACCCGGGCCCGGTACTGCCCATTCTCGGCCGCGAGATCCCGGGTTGCACACCCGGTCTGCGCGATCAGCGCCGCGGCGCAGAGCGCCGGCAGCAGAAGCTTTCTGAATCTCGCGAATCGCTGTCTCACATCACCTCCCTGATCAGTGGGGGAACCGGCCGCGGACTCTCGGCAATCTTCCAGGCGGCCGCGAGGCGCGTCTCCATCTGGTCGACCAGCGAAGGATCGTTGTACCAGGCCGTCACCAGCGGGTCCCCGACGGCAACCTCCTGCCCGAGCCGCGCCTGTATCTCAAGCCCAACCCCGTAATCGATCGGATCCCCAAGCCGTTTCCGACCTCCGCCCCAATCCATGACGATCCGCCCGACCTCCGCCGTCTCGATCCCGACGACCGTCCCGGCGCGACGGGCGCGAACCGTCCGCTGGTAGCGCCCCTGCGCCAGCCGCTGCGGATCATCCACGACCCGCGGATCTCCTCCCTGCCGCTCGATCACCCGTTGGAACCTCTCCAGCGCCGCTCCGGAACGGATCGCCTCGGTGGCCTGCTGACGAGCCTGCGCCAGATCTCCGACCACTCCGCCAACTTGCAGCATGCGGGCCGTCAGCTCGATCGAGAGGGCGGCAAAATCGCCGCGCAGGTCGCCACGCAGCGTGGCGATCGCCTCGGCCGTCTCCACGGCATTGCCAACCCAGCGCCCGAGCGGCTGGTTCATATCGGTGATCAGGGCCGTGACCCGCTTGCCCATCCGCTGCCCGACCCCGACCATCATCCGGGCCAGCGCGCGGGCATCCTCGTCCTCGCGCATGAAGGCGCCATTGCCAGTCTTCACGTCGAGGACCAGGCCATCGATCCCCTCGGCGAGCTTCTTCGACATGATCGAGGCGCAGATGTAGGGGCGGAACGGCACGGTCCCGGTCAGGTCCCGCAAAGCATAGAGCTTGCGGTCGGCCGGCGCGATCTCGGCGGTCTGGCCAATCAGCGCGAGGCCACACTCCGCAAGCACCTGCCGAAACTCTTCGAGGGTCAGATTGGTCCGGAAACCGGGAATCGCTTCGAGCTTGTCGAGCGTCCCTCCGGTGTGGGCCAGCGCGCGCCCGGAGATCATCGGAACGGCGACTCCGCAGGCGGCGGCCGCCGGCGCGACGACCAGCGACGTCTTGTCCCCAACGCCTCCGGTCGAATGCTTGTCGACGGTTGGCAGCCCCAGATCCGGATGCTCAAGCACAATGCCGGAATGGAGCATCTCCTCGACCAGCGCCGCTGTCTCTCCGTCGCTCAGGCCGCGCAACAGGCCAGCCATCAGCCAGGCCGCCATCTGGTAGTCAGGGATCTCCCCGGCCGTGTACCCCCGCACCAGCAGGGCGATCTCCGCCGCGGTCAGCTCACCACCATCCCGCTTCTTCTCGATCAGATCCTGCGGTCGCATCGCTGTAAACTCTCTGGCTTGTATACTCTCCGGCCCATGAACTCTCTGGCCTGTGAACTCTCCGGCGGCGCGGCCCCCACCCGCTCCTGTCCACCCAGTAGGGACGATCAGTGGCGGCCTTCAGCGGCGATGAGCACGATCGCCTGGGCGCCAATCGCCTCACCTCGCCCAATCGCGTCGAGCCCCTCATTCGTCTTGGCTTTGATGTTGATCCGGGCCGGCTCGATTCCGAGCGTCTCGGCCAGCTGCGCCTGCATGGCATTGATGTGTGGCCGCATCTTTGGCCGTTCGGCGAGAATGGTCGCGTCGATGTTGACAATCTGGTAGCCCCGCTCAGCCAGCAGTCCGGCGACATGGCTGAGAAAGATCCGACTGTCCGCCCCCGCCCAGCGCGGATCGGTATCCGCAAAGAGTGCGCCAATGTCCCCCAATCCAACGGCCCCAAGCAAGGCATCGGTGATCGCGTGGCTCAGGCTGTCGCCATCCGAATGGCCCAGCAGCCCGCGCTGAAACGGGACCTCTACACCGCCCAGGATAAGCCGGCGCCCCTCGACTAAACGGTGTATATCGTAACCAATCCCTGTTCTGAATTCATTCATGATTGTCCTGACCGCGGCGTCCGCCACCTCCCGCCTCCTGCTCAAAGAGACTCTCCGCGAGCAGCAGATCCTCTGGGGTGGTAATCTTCAGATTTTGGGGTGAGCCCTCGACGATCGCCACCGGCGCCCCGAGCCGCTCGACGAGAAGCGCATCATCCGTCGTCAGCGCAGCCGGGAGTCCGTCGATCCGGGCCGCCTCATTGGCCCGCCAGAGCAGCTCGAAATGGAAAGCCTGCGGTGTCTGGGCCCGGTAGATCCGCCGCCGATCGAGCGTCCGCTGGATCAGCCCGTCCGCGACCTCCTTGATCGTATCGGTCGCCGGCAAGGCCAGAATCGCCGCCCCAACCTCGCGGGCACGGGCAATCACCGCACCAATCTGGCCACTCGTCACGAATGGCCGCACCGCATCGTGCACCGCGACCACCTCCGGCGCGAGATCGCGCGCCGCCTCGAGCGCGTTGCGGATCGAGTCGCTCCGCTCCCGTCCGCCAACCACCAGCCGGACCGGCTTCCGGAAACCCGCTGCCCGAACCACCTCCCCGAACCCTTCGATCATCGCCTCCGGCAGGGCGACCACCATCGCCCCAATCGCCGGACACTCGTCGAAACGGCGCAGCGTGTGGATGAGGATCGGCGCCCCAGCCACCACCAGAAACTGCTTCGGCACCTCGCCGCCAAACCGTACTCCACTGCCGGCCGCCGGAATTATCGCCAGATTCATCTTTGAGTTCTTCCCCCTCCCGTGAGTATATGAAAAAAGGAGAAGAAAGAGAACCGATCGCCCGGTCCGCTCTTCTTCTCCTCTTCTTCCCTGGCCCATTGGGCCTCTTTACGCCTCTTTACTTCTTCCGCTCCGGCCCTCTCCAGTTAGTCACTCCACAGCCGGGTTGAGCGGTCAGGCCTGCTCGACACTCGGCGGCATCTCCGGAACCGACGCCGGTGTCAGCGACTGCGCCGCCCGCCCCGAACGCTCACCAGCCTTCTCTTTCTCCTTGTGCTCCCCTCGCCCGTCCTCGACCCGGCCAAAGATCATCTTGCCCGCCGTCGTCTGAAGGACACTCGTCACCACCAGGTCGACATTCTTCCCGATCTGCCGCCGGGCGTTGTCAACCACCACCATCGTCCCATCGTCGAGATAGGCCACCCCCTGGTTGTACTCTTTCCCCTCTTTGAGAATGAAGACGCGCATGATCTCCCCCGGCAGGACGACCGGCTTCAGCGCGTTGGCCAGTTCATTGATGTTGAGCACCTCAACTCCCCGCAGATGGGCCACCTTGTTCAGGTTGAAGTCATTGGTGACGATCGGCGCGTTGAGCTGCTTTCCCAACTCGATCAACTTCAGATCAACCTCCTTGACCTGCGGAAAATCGGCCTCATAGATCTGGACATCGAGATTGCTGTTCTTCTGGATCCGCTGCAAAATGTCGAGCCCGCGCCGACCACGGTTGCGCTTGGCCGAATCGGACGAATCGGCGATCTGCTGCAGCTCGCGCAACACGAACTGCGGGATCAGAATGATTCCCCCCATGAATCCCGCCTCGGCAATGTCAGCCACGCGCCCGTCGATGATCACGCTCGTGTCGAGAATCCGGTAGCTCTGCTTCGCCCCCTTCTCACTCAGTATTCCGCCGAGGGCCGAGAGGTCGATGTAGTCTCCCTTCGCCGCGCCCACCAGCAGTCCGACGTAGGCCATGAACATGACCAGACAGATCACTGTAAACGACTTGACCGGCTGATCCCACGGCTGCGGCGTCAGCAGGGTCCCGATCAGCGCCGCCCCGACAATGCCGAGAATCGATCCAATCGCCGCGCCAATCAAGGTCTTCAATGAGGCCCGCCGGATCCGCAACTCGAAGAAGATCACCCCTACCCCAAGAATCATGGCCAGCAATCCGGAGAGAAGCCGACCGCTCAGCCCCAACCCGCCCAGCGGCACGATCGTCGCCTCCGGAACCGGATTGATCCAATAGCCGGCCAGCATGAGGATCATCAGAAAGATCAGTCGTATAGTAATGATATCGGATTGCATGACACCCCTCGCTTTGACTGGATCGATCCAGTCCTGAAACTTGCCCAGTCTCAATTTTATCTTTGTTTGTTGTATCGTTTGTTATATCGGTAAACTTCAATCGATCGATCGAGCTGGTTTGGATCAGGATCGAGGGAAAGATCGGAGTTTGCCATCAGGATGAATAATGACCGGTGCAAATACTATATTATTCTGTAACAACTTTCCACACTTTCACGTCGCTTGCGCCCCTTGGATCGATCTAAATAATAGCCCCGCATTTGGTCTGACCAATGAACAGCGCGTAGGGGGCGACCGGAGCCGGGTCAGTTGCGGGGAGCGTAGTAGCCGCGGCGGGTGCGGGGGGTGAGGCCGGCGCGGCTGATCGTGACGAGCAGTTTGCGGAAGGAGCCGTCGCGTCGTTCATTCGAGGAGTAGAAACCGATGACATACTGGGTGCGCAGCTGTTCGGCGAGGCTGGTGAAGGAGCGGTCGAGTTCACGGAGGGAGAGTTCGTCGACGGCGACGGACTGTGATCCGGGCGTCGCCCGGGGGCGCAGGAGTTCACCGCCGGTCTCGGCGGTCAGGGTCTCGAGCGCGCGTTCGCCGGCCAGATCGCGCAGATTCTGCGAGATGCCGAAGTTGCCGGTGTAGACGGCGTAGATCATCGCGTCGGCCTGTTGCGCCTGTTCGAGGGCGGCGAGGAGACCTTTCTGGCTGGTGGTGTCACTGCCGTCAGAGACGATGACGATGATCTTGCGGCCACTGGTTGGGCGGAGGTATTCGGCGGCGAGAAAGACTCCATCGTAGAGGGAGGTCGCACCGCTGGGGCGCATCTGTTTGGCGGCCTGATTGAGCAGCTGGAGCTGGGGGGTAAAATCCTGGATGACCGCGACCTCGGTGGAGACGGTGAAGAGGGCGGCCCGATCCTGGGGACGGAGGACACGCTCGAGAAAGCGGAGCATGGCCCGCTTCTCGAAGTCGAGCTTCTGGGCAACGCTGAGACTGGTGTCCATGAGGATGACCAGGTTGATCGGCTGCTCGGAGTCGCGGGCAAAGTTGATAATCTCCTGCCTGACGCCATCTTCGAAGATCTCGAAGTCCTGCTGTTCGAGCCGCGGGGGATCGATCGCCGAGTTGGTCGAGATGGTGGTGACGACGGTCACCAGATCACTGGCGATGCGGATCGTGTCTTCGTGGTCGCCCGCAGCTTTGGCCGGTTCAGTCCGCGGCTCGGGTGGCGATGATGGCGGGGTGGCGGAGCGGGACTCCGGAAGGCGGCCAGTCGGGCCAGTCGGGGAGACCGGTTTCGGTTTGGGCTTCGGCGGGGTCGGCACCCGCCCGCTCTGGGCAAGCACCAGAAACGGCTGGCTCAGCGTCAGCAAAACGAAGACGATCGCGAGGCGCCCCTGACCGTCGCTGCCTGTCCAGACACCTGCCCTCATTGTCCTTGTCACTCCTCGTCGGGTTTGAAAAATGGCGCTGCTCCATTGGCCTCCGCCTCAGGCTCATCGTCAATCGTCGCCTGCCAACTCCGGAAAGCGGCCATCCCGCGTTCAACCAGAACGCGATGGCGCTCGGCCTTCTTCTTGAGCCTCTTCCGCTCATCGACGGCGAGGGGTGGAAAGAGGGCGAAGGTGGTATTGGCCGGCTGGTAGTTCTCCGGGGAGGCATGGGAGAGGTAGTGGATCAGCGAACCAGTCGCGGACTCTCGCGGCGGTTCGACGGGATCCAGGCCCCGCGCCAGTCGGGCCGCATTGAGACCTGCGATCATCCCGGTTGCCATTGCCTCGGTGTAACCTTCGATACCCGAGATCTGCCCCGCGAGGAGAACGTGCGGATGGGCGGCCATTTGCAGGGTATTTTTGAGCAGGCGCGGTGAGCAGATATAGGTATTGCGGTGCATCTGCCCGAGGCGAATGAATTCGGCCTGCGCCAGGCCGGGGATGAGGCGAAGGACCTCCTGCTGTGCGCCATACTTGAGGTGGCACTGGAAGCCGACGATATTGTAGGCATCGGCCATGAGGTTCTCGAGACGGAGCTGGACACAGGCCCACGGTTCGCGACCGGTGCGGGGATCGACCAGCCCGACCGGCTTCATTGGACCGTAGCGGAGCGTGTCGCGGCCGCGGCGGGCCAACTCCTCGATCGGCAGGCAGCCCTCGAAGTATTTTGCCTCATCCTCCATTCCCTCGTGCGGCTTGACGGTCTCGGCGGCGAGCAGGGCGTCATAGAAGCGATCGTACTCATCCGGAGACATCGGACAGTTGACGTAGTCGTCACCGCCCTTGTCATAACGGGCCGCACGAAAAGCGATCTCATAGTCGATCGAGTCGCCCTCGACGATTGGCGAGATGGCGTCGAAAAAGTAGAGATTCTCCTCCCCGGTCAGTCTGGCGAGAGCGGCCGAGAGGGCGCTCGAGGCGAGGGGACCAGCCGCGACGACGGTAATCCGGGCCGGATCGATCGTCGTCACCTCCTCACGCCGGATCTCGATGAGGGGATGGCTGGCGAGTCGCGCCGTGACATAGGCGGAGAAACGCTCCCGGTCGACGGCCAGCGCGCCACCAGCCGGCACCGTGGTGGCGGCCGCCGCCTCGACGAGAAGCGAGTGGCCGGCGCGCAGCTCATCCTTGAGCAGACGGGGCGCCGTATGCGGCAGATCAGACTTGAGGGAGTTGCTGCAGACCAGTTCCGCCAGATCTCCCGTCCGGTGAGCGCCGGTCGAGACTTGGGGTCGCATTTCATAGAGCTGAACGCGGCAACCGCGTCGGGCCGCCTGCCAGGCCGCCTCGGATCCGGCCAAACCTCCACCAATGACTGTTATCGATTTTTCCATAGCTCCGGAATGATAGCAGACTAGGCCGCTCATGCGTAACAACTTCAGGATCCGGGAGTGGCACGGGGAAGAACGGGCCACCGCATGGCAGCCGGCGTGGCCGGTAAATTAAGATTGTCCGGGTCTGAAAATCGACCCGGGTTATTGACTTAGCCGCGGCCAGCTCGCAAAATCGCTCATTCCAAAAAGGATTCTCCAACCTGACCAACATTCAGCGTCAGGCAATGCTGAGGTTCAGAGAAGTAATGGAATCAATTGGCTGAGTAGACCGACCATGGCTGACACTAATCGACCGCTGGAAGAGCGGACGGCAATGCGCCCGCTTGACTATCGGGTAATGTTCGAGGTTGAGGACGAACACTGGTGGTTTGTCGGGCGGCGAAAGATCGTCTTCACCCAGATCGCCCGCCTGCTTCGCGCTCGCCGGAGTGGGGCGGGGAGGGCTGAGATCCTCGACATCGGATGCGGAACCGGCGCGACGCTCGATGCCCTGCAGAATTTCGGGCGGGCCCAGGGAATCGACCTCTCGTTCCTCCCCCTCACCTTCTCCCGTCAGCGGGGTCACCAGCGGGTCATCTGCGCCAGCGCCACGGCGCTGCCCTTTGCGGATCAGGCCTTCGATCTGGTGACGGCCCTCGACGTGATCGAGCACATCGACGACGATCTGGGCGGCTTGCGGGAAATCTGCCGCGTCCTCAAACCCGGGGCGCCGGCCGTCTTCTTTGTCCCGGCCTTCATGGCTCTCTGGGGACCGAGCGATGTTCAACTCGGCCATTTTCGGCGCTACCGGCGGGAGAACTTCCAGGCGGTCATCGAAGAGGCCGGCCTGCGGGTCGAGAAGATCAGCTACGCCAACACCAGCCTCTTTCTGCCAATCTGGATCGGGCGGCGCATCATGACGATGCTCGGACATACTGAAGCGACCGAGCTGCGGATGAACCATCCCTGGCTCAACCGGCTGCTGGCCACCCTCTTTGCCGCCGAGTCCGGGTGGCTGCTTGATCACCGTCTGCCATTCGGTGTCTCGATCCTCTGCGTGGCCCGTCGTCCCCCAGAGTAGTAACGTGGAGTAGTAACGCGGAGTAGCAACACGGAGTAGTTGCCCCCCCCACGGTGGAGCCCCAAGGAGCAGTTAAAATGACCCCACGTCTCTCGATATTCCTGCCAGTATTCAATGAAGAGGAGAATCTGCCGCGACTCTACCAGGCGCTCATTGAGTCGCTCGAGGCGCTTGGGGAGAGCTTTGAGCTGATCTTCGTCGACGATGGAAGCACCGACCGGAGCCTCGAACTGCTGAGTGGCCTGGCGCGGACCGATCAGCGCGTCCGGGTCATCGCCTTTCGCCGCAACTATGGCCAGACGGCGGCCATGGCGGCCGGAATCGACGCCTCCCGTGGCGAAGTGCTCATCCCGATGGATGCCGATCTCCAGAACGATCCGGCCGATATCGCGCGCCTGCTCAGGAAACTCGACGAGGGATACGATGTGGTCTCCGGCTGGCGGCGCAACCGCCAGGATACCTTCCTGACCCGGACGCTGCCATCCCGTCTCGCCAACGCGCTGATCTCGCGCATTGGCGGGGTTCCGCTCCACGATTATGGCTGCTCACTGAAGGCCTACCGGCGTGAAGTCCTCAAGGATGTCCACCTCTATGGCGAGATGCACCGCTTCATCCCGATCTACGCCCGGTGGGCTGGTGGCCGGGTGACCGAGATCCCGGTGACCCACCATCCACGGGTGGCCGGACAGTCGAAGTATGGCCTCTCGCGGACGATCAAGGTGGTCTTCGATCTGGTGACGATCAAGTTCATGGCCAGCTACATGACCAAACCCCTCTACGTCTTCGGAACTGCGGGGCTCCTCTCATTTCTTATCTCCGGAGTCTCGGCCATCTTCGCGTTTCTGCTGAAGTATGCCGGATGGCCGCATCAGGCCGACTTCATCGAGACGCCGCTGCCCGTCCTCTCAATGATCATGGTCGTCCTCGGCATCCAGTTGATTCTGATGGGGCTGATCGCCGAGATCCTTGTCCGGACTTATCACGAGTCGCAGAACAAACCGATCTACACCGTCAAGAGTCGCATCAATTTCGAGAATTCGCCGATCTGATCGGGCCAGATGAACCTCATTCACGGTACCCGTATGGACAAGCACCAGGCCTGCGACAACGGTGATCGGTGATGTTATCGAGGGCGCAGATAGATTCCTGACCAGAGCTGCAATAAGTCTTTTCAGACGCTTCCGCGAGAGGGTCTTTTGGCATCTGTCCTTTGATCCAATCGTCTCGATCGCCAAGCCGATCCAGATCACGTCATCGAGAGTGACGTCGTGGCTAAATTGGCGATCTATGACCAGCAGATATGTTAAACTGCAAATCGTCCTAACAGCTACTCATCGTTTCCTTAGTCGACTGCCATCAGATCAAGAGAGCCAAAGCCAGACGATGAGTGCCCTTGAAGAGGCTCACTGATCACATTGGCCGTTTTGGAACGTCAGGCATATTCCTGTCTCAGCAGGAACAGGTCATATTTGGCCGCTCGCCTGATGTGCTCATTGGTGAAAGATGTTTCGAATTCCCAGCCAAATCCTGATCGATTCCCGCGCCACGATCGATATTGCAAAAGCTCTATTCCGATCAGTAATCATTCTTATCCTGCTCGTGATCATTATCCAATCGACTGGTAGTGGTCGACTGCCGAAATCGTCAGAGCCAGCAGAACACTCAACATCAAAAAGTGGATCAGCCGAAAGTCTGCCATCCGGAATGGTTCGATCGGACTGGGACGGGATTCTCCGCGCTCACCGTGAGTGGAAGCACGAGGTGAAGGCAAGCGGATCTGGCTGGAAGGCTCACAATCCGGCGACGGGACTGACCGCCAGCTTTGACCGGCGCCGGGTCGAGGTCCACGCAGAAGGTGCCGCTTGGACCTGGGGGCTCGAGCTGGTCAGCTACGGTGTGGGGAGGGCACAGATCTCGGTCGAGAAGAGTACTCCCGCTGTTGAGGCTGTGACACGAGAGATTACCTACGGTTGGGACGATAACCTGAAGGAGTGGTACCGGAACCATGATCGTGGCTTTGAGCACGGCTACACGATCCAGAGAAGACCTCAAGTATCCGGGGAGAATGGGCTATTGGAGCTTAACCTGAAGGTTCGGGGGGATCTTGGGGTGATAGGGATGGAGGGTGAACGCTCGGTCGTTTTTGGGAAGAGGTCAGGCAAGGCTCTGCTGCGATACAGTGACTTGAAGGTGATTGATGCCAAGGGCGAGGAATTTAAAGCCAGGTTTCAGCGGGATGGAGAGGAATGCTTCAAAATAGTTGTAGATGATCAAGAAGCTGTCTATCCCATCACGATAGATCCTACAATCACCCAGCAGGCCTATCTCAAAGCCAGTAATACAGATGGCGGTGATGGATTCGGTACATCCGTGGCTATCTCAAGAGCTACGATAGTCGTGGGTGCGGCTGGGGAGGACAGCAATGCTACGGGGGTGAATGGGGATGGAAATAACAACTCCGCTGCAGAATCTGGAGCAGCTTATGTCTTTGTGAGAACCGAGGGAACCTGGAGCCAGCAGGCCTATCTCAAGGCCAGTAATGGGGTTAGTGATGACCGATTCGGCGCATCCGTGGCTATCTCTGGAGAAACGATAGTTGTCGGAGCATATAGAGAAGACAGCAATGCCATCGGCGTGAACGGGGATCAAAACAACAATAC
>JBEAVZ010000390.1:0-2938 GCA_041160645.1 Acidobacteriota bacterium | reverse complement strand
AGCTTCCACCTGACAGCCCCTATGGTGGCTTGCTCACCCAGGGGGCGCTGTTGAAGATCTCCGCCAATGGCGTCAATACCTCGCCCGTTCTGCGCGGCGTCTGGGTTCTCGATCGGCTGCTTGGTCAGCCGCCGCCTCCACCTCCCCCCGGAGTGCCGGCCGTCGAGCCCGACATTCGCGGAGCGAGGACGATCCGCGATATTCTCGCCCTCCACACGCGTTCCGCCAGCTGCGCGGGGTGCCACGCCCGGTTCGACCCGCTTGGTCTCGCCCTCGAGAACTTTGACGTGCTGGGCGCCTGGCGGACCAGGTACCGTGGACTGGCGGAGGGTGAGGTGGTTGCCGGGATCGATCAGACCGGCCACGATTTTCGTTATACCCTGGCCGCTCCGGTCGATCCGTCGGGGCAGCTCGCCGATGGCCGGCGATTCCGGGATATCCACGATCTGAAGCGCATTCTGAAGAGCAATCCGCGCCAGCTGGCCCGCAACATTCTGCACCAGCTGACCACCTATGCGACGGGCGTTCCGGTGCGGTTCAGTGACCGCGCCGAGATCGAGTCGATTCTCGACGCGACGGCAGGCGATGGCTACCGTGTCCGTGATCTGCTCATGGCCCTCGTCCAGAGTCGAATCTTTCTTGGACCGAAAGGATGCCGATAATTTATGGCTAAAGCGCCCCTGGTGACCGCATCGAAGACGCTCTCCCGCCGCACCTTGCTGCGTGGCGCCGGGATTGCCCTTGCGCTCCCCGTGCTCGACTGTATGACCCCGGTCTTCGCCCGCGGACCCGCCCCGGCGCCGCCGCGGCGAATGCTCGTCATCGTCAATAACATTGGGGTCTTCGCCAAACATTTCTTTCCTGCCGCCGCGGGGCGTGACTATCCCCTCTCGCCCTACCTGACCGAGATCGCCGCCCATCGCGACGATTTCACGGTCTTCAGCGGACTCTCCCATCCCGGAGTGACCGGTGGCCACAGCACCGACAACAGTTTTCTCACCTCCGCCCGGGGGGCGTTCAAGGCCAGTTTCCGCAACACCATCTCCCTCGATCAGTATGCGGCCGAGCAGCTCGGTCATCTGACCCGCCTCCCCTCGCTCAACCTCGGGGTCAATATCGAGAAGGCCAACCGCAGCCTCTCCTGGACTCGTGATGGCGTGCTCATCCCCGCCGAGGACAACGCCCGGACCGTCTTTGAGAAGATGTTCGGTCAGGGAGACCGCCTCTCCGTGGAGAAGAGCCTGCGGCGGATCGATCGCCGGGCCAGTATTCTCGACACCCTTCGTGATGAATCGAGCCGCCTCGCGAGGCGGCTCGGCGCGGTCGACAAACGCCGGCTCGATCAGTACTTCACCTCCATCCGGGAGGTGGAGGGGCGGCTCCAGAGTCTGCGCGAATGGGAGCAGCGCCCCCGCCCGGAAGCCCCCGGCCAGCCACCCGCGCCACTCGAGGAGAAGCGGCTCTTCTTCGAAAAGTTCGATCTTTTGCTGCGCATGGTCGAGCTGGCCTTCGAGACCGACTCCACCCGGCTGGTGACCCTCATGCTCGATGCCTTTCAGACGCCGATCTTTCGCCTCGCGGGGGAACGGAACACCACCGAGGGCTACCACGGCCTGAGCCATCACGGTCAGGATGAGGTCAAGGTCCGCCAGCTCGAGACCGCCGATCGGCAGAACCTCTCCATCCTCGCCCGTCACCTCGACCGGCTGGCAACCAGGCCCGAAGGCCCGGTCCGGCTGCTCGATCGAACGATGGTCCTCTTCGGCAGCAACTTGGGCGATGCCAATATTCACGACAACTCCAACCTTCCAATAATCCTTGCCGGCGGAGGGTTCCGCCACGGTCAGCACCTGGCCTTCAATCGGCGCCAGAATACCCCTCTCTCCAATCTCTTTGTCTCCATGCTCCAGCGGCTGGGGATCGCGACCGACTCATTCGGGTCGTCAACCGGGCCACTGGCCGGACTGGAGTCGCTCACCAGCTGATGCCGCCAACCAGACCAGCGCAGGCGCGCAGACGCGTGCGGACCGGGTGAGCCTGACCGCTCGCGTCCCCGCGCGCTGGCGGGTCGGAGCCGCTTTACGACCAGGTCGGGAAAAGTTTGGGAGAGGCGGAAAAAGTACTTGTAATCAGGCAAGAGTTTCGGTATATTTTCGGCTGTCGAGAGGGAGGCCGAAAATGCGACCGAGGATAGTCCCGGTCGCCGTGACCGTTATCTTGGCCGTCGTTGATCGCCTCGCTGATCAGGCATCGACCGGCCACGTATCAATACCGAACCAGCTAATCCAGCCAAAACAGAGGAGAGAGTATGCCACGTCATCACCAGATCATCGCCGTTGTCATCAAGCAGTATGGGACTGGGCTCTACCGCACCTGTGTCAGTCTTGGAACCGGAAACATGACCTATCTCGGGACCTACCGTGACGAGCGGAGCGCCACCGAAAAGATAGGTCAGTTCTGGAAGGCGTGGGATGAGGGGCAGATCCGCCAGCCAGAGGATCTGGCCACCCTGATTACTGAGCCAGGATCAGAGCAGCCAAAGGCGACCCCGTCGACCAGTCCCATCACTCCGCTCGCGGCCTGACTGGCCAATGAATCAGCGGAACCTTCCGACGATTCTCCGCCGGCTCCCGTCGACCGGCCGAAACTTCGACGCGACATTTGGTGGTCGATCGGGTATTCTCTACTCGATGTTCCGAGAGTCATTGCGCACATTTTTGCTCGTCGTCCTCCTCACGATCGGCGGCGCGGCACAGAGCCCAACCAGACTGCCCGATCCGGGGCGTCACCAAGACCGGACCAAAACGCCCGATCCGGCAATTCCAGTCAGCCAGGCTGATCCGCTCAACCAGACGGGGCCGGAAGCGCCGGCGCCGGTTTCGGCGCCAGCGACCGCTCAGCCACCAGATTCGACTTCCAAACCTTCCAACTGGCTCTG
>JBEAVZ010000388.1:0-4320 GCA_041160645.1 Acidobacteriota bacterium | reverse complement strand
GACCTGCAGTTGGCCAAGCGCTTCACCGATCGCGGCGGCCGTCGCGCGCCGCTCCCGACCCGCCGGCTTCTCCGTGAGCACGGTGACCTGCTCCGGCGCGAAACCCAGTCGCTCGATCAGTGCCTTCTGCAGACGGTCCTTCCAGAGGTTGAAGAGGGTGGCATAGCTCTCCTCGCCGCTGAGGCCGGTAATGATCAGCGCGTGTTTGCTGCGATCAGGCGGCAGCGGCGCTTGCTGGGCCGCGGCCAGTCCATGCAGCCCGCTGACGAGCAGAAGGAGGGCTGAATAGATGCTGATTGTTGATCGTCGCGACTTGCTCATCCCCATCCCCTGTCCTAATCGCTCGAGACCCGGGCGTCCGCGAGGTTGACTAACAGTTACCGCGTCCGCGGGGCCACGCGTCCCTTTACGCCAGCCCCTCCCGTTTACGAAGGAACCACTCGGCGGCAGCCAGTGCTATCACCAGCAGAAAGTTGATCGGCATATCCCAGAGATCATGGATTACTCGCTCGGAATTTTTTCCCTCGAGCATGGTGATGTCGTTGATCACCCTGTCTGCCGCGGCAATCGGGTAGTACTCCCCGCCTGTTTCAGCAGCAATTCGCTTCAGGAGGCCCACGTTCTGTGCGGCATCGAAGAACTCACGGCTGCGTTCTGAGACGAGGAATGACGATGAGGCCTCGCCGTAGAGTCGGCCTGACTGGCGGGCCGTCAGCGCGATCTGGTAGAGCCCCGCCTCCGTGGCCGTCAGGGCGCCCCGAAAACTGCTCACCTTCTCGTCCATCTTCAGTTCGAGTGGCAGCTCGAGGCGGTTGCCGGATGGCGAGGTGATCGTTGCAGTGACGAGCGCATCGGTGACCGGTTCGAACTTTGGATCGTGAAGTTCCGCGCGGACGACGATGCGGTCGTTGAGCGCATAGGTGTCCCGCTCTGCGCTGACCTCGAAGCGGCGCGGCGTCGTGCTGATCTGGTATCGAAGCAGTTGCCGCCAGAAGGTCTCGTGGGCGATATTCTGCGAGGGCAGCTCCATCCGCCAGCGCCAGGTGTCACTGGCGAGAAGGGCGAGCGAGCGGCCCCGCCCGTACCTTTGCTCGACCAGCAATGGGATCACCGGACCGCTTCCGCCGACCGGCGCCGCCTCGAGAATGGTCATCGCCCCGGATTTGAGCTCGCGCAGCTGCTCGGGAATGGTCAGGGCCGGCATCTCTTCCCAGCCCCGGGCGCTCATTCCGCGATCCTCGTTCAGACGGGTCACCGGATGCGTCCGGCCGCGCTCGGTCAGCCGCGCCTTGAAGGTGGCGACCGTATCGCCGGTGGCGGACCCCGGCGGTTCGCCAATCACCACTGGCAGCAGATCGGCCACCGGCGTGCGGGCATAGCGTCCGGCGCTGAAGGCCCGGCCTCCTCCCAGCGCGAGAAGTCCGCCGCCCCTTCGGCTGACAAACTGCTCGATCAGCTGCAGCTGATCATAACTGAAAAAGTTGGCCTCGATGCTCCCTAGCACCAGTCCGTCGTAACTGAATAGTTCCTCGATCGATCCCGGAAATCCAGTGGTCAGCTCACTCCCGCTCGTGATCCCCTGGCGATAGAACTTGCCGTCGGCCGAGCGGAGCACCGAGATAAGGGTGACGTTCTTCTCGCTCTTTGCCAGCGAGAAACGGAGCTTGCCGTATTCCCAGCGCGGTTCACCCTCGAGATGGAGGATGCGCGGATTCTCATTGGTCACCTCGACCAGCGCGTCGAGCGCGTTGTTCTCGGTCGTCGTCTCCCCTTCGGCTGGCGTCAGCTCAAAGCTGTAGCGGCGGGCGCCGGCGCCACTTGGCGAAAACTCGACGAGCACTGGACGCGCCTCGCCGGTCGGCGAGATCTCCCGGCTCTCGAGGCGCTGGGTCTTCAAGACCCGTCCATCTTCACTGATCCGCAGCGAGAGGTTCGCCGTGTCGATCCCCCCGCTCGCCCGGATGAAGAGTTCAGCTGTGATCGCCGAACCGACCAGTATCCGGCGGGGAAGCGTCATCCGCGTCAATTCGATATCTTTGAAGCGATCCGGATTGCCAACTCCGATGGTGAAGACTGGAATGCCACTCGAGCGCAGCGACTGCAACTGGGCGGCCAGATCGCGCCCACTCTCCCGGCTCAGGTTGGCTCCTCCGTCACTAATCAGGAGGATCGCCGCCAGTTCGGCGCCACTCGAATCACGGACGGCCTCTTCGAGCGCTCCCGCCGGATCGGTCGTCGACCCCTCGGCCTTCAGCAAGTTCGCCGCGGCTCCGCCCGGCCCAGTGGCGCCCCCCGGAAGAGGCGTCAGCTCACCCGCAAAAGCATAGGGTCGCAGTCGAAAGGTCTGCGCCAGTCGGCTCGTCAGTGTCGGTTCACGAATCAGCAGCTCGCGGGCCACCTCGAGACGCGACCTTCCACCCTCGTCACGGATCTGCATGCTTCTTGAATCATCGATCAGAATTGCCAGACTGGTGCGGAGCGGAATGACGGCCGGAACGGTGACTACCGGACGCATGATCAGGAAGAGGAGGAGCAGCAGCAGCAGCGTCCGCAGCCCCAGCAGGCCCCACCGACTGGCTGGCGGAACCCGGTCGCCGGGACGAACGTAGAGAAGATAGACGAGCGCGATGATCCCGGTGATCAGAAGAGCCACGATCCACCAGGCCGGCCGGTTGGCGAGACTGAACTCACCCTTGGCGAAGACAGGCCACCTGTACTTGAAGAATAACTCGATCAATCGATCCATCGATGTTTGCCCTCGCCTGCCTGCTGCACATCTGCCAAATTTGAGACTGGTCGCTGAAGTCACCGGGCCACTGTTACCGGTGGGCGACTATCTGTATTATATGTCCCGGAGGTGAGAAGTCCACCCGGGGCCGGGGAACTGCTCCCTCAGCGCCCTCAACCAGGCGTCATCAGAGAACGTCAGCCGCCGCGATGAGGGTTGCGGCTGACTGACCGGCGGGAAGAAGACCGACAATGGAACAGCAGCGGCAGGCAGTCGATGATCAGTCCGGGCAAGCCTTCGCCAGGTTGTGGTGGCTTGGGGCGCTTCCGCTCATCTTCTTTGCCGCCCGCGCCGTCGAATACGTCTGGATCGCCCGCACACCCGAGCAGATCCTCTGGTGCTGCCACATCTCAAACCTGCTGCTGGGGCTGGGGATACTCTTTCACCATCGCCGGTCGGTGCGCATCGCCGCCCTCTGGATTCTGGTTGGCCTGCCACCCTGGGCCCTCGATATGGTGGTCACCGGGTTGATCACTCCGGTCTCGCTCCTCTCCCATCTCGGCGGCGCCGCGATTGCCCTCGTCGCCCTCCGTCGCGTCGGCGTCACCGGGCGTGACTGGCTCCCCGCACTCCTCTATTTTCTTGTTCTGCAACAGCTGACCCGTCAGCTGACCGTTCCCGGACCGCTGACCAATGTCAATGTCGCCCATTTTGCCTACGGTCCCTGGAAGGATCTGATCACCACCTACTGGCTCTATATCATCGTCAACTCGACCCTCGCCGCGCTCCTTCTGCTCATTCTCGAGCGCCTCCTGCGCACGATCTTCCCGGAGCGCCCTCCCCGGCTGGCTGCTGACCGGCTAACCGCTGACCGGCAGCATTGAACCACCCCGATCACCGCACAAATAATGAAGGCTGGCCAAAGAGGCTGGGAGCAGTGGAAATCTCCGCTACTTCCAGCCTTTTTGGCCAGCCTTTTTGGCCAGCCTTTTTGGATGGCCTGACTGGTTCGATCCGCTCGCGCTGGCTACTCGATCGCCTTGAAGAGCAGCGCCGCGTTGGTGCCCCCAAATCCGAAGCTGTTGGAGAGGGCATAGTTGACCCTCGCCGACCGGGCGGTGTGGGCGACATAGTCGAGATCACATTTCGGGTCAGGGTTGTCGAGATTGATCGTTGGTGGCAGCACCTGGTTCTTCACCGCCAACGCGGTGATGCCAGCCTCGAGCCCCCCGGCTCCGCCGAGCAGATGGCCGGTCATCGACTTGGTCGAGCTGGCCGCAAGTCGGTAGGCGTGATCTCCGAAGGCCCTTTTGATCGCCGTCGTCTCGAGGACATCCCCCGCCGGGGTCGAGGTTCCGTGAACGTTGATGTAGTCGATCAGGCCCGGTTCGATTCCCGCGTCCTGGATCGTCTTGAGCATGACCCGGCGCGCCCCGTCACCATCTTCTGATGGCGAGGTGATGTGGTAGGCGTCCGCGGTCATCCCATAGCCAACGATCTCGGCGTAGATCTTGGCGCCACGGGCCTTGGCGTGCTCATACTCCTCGAGAATGAGTATCCCGGCCCCCCCGCCGATCACGAAGCCATCCCGA
>JBEAVZ010000363.1:0-6515 GCA_041160645.1 Acidobacteriota bacterium | reverse complement strand
ACTCGTTGACTAACATAGAGTTCAGGGCATCGCTCCGCCCTTCGCTCCCGCGGCGCCGCGGCGCCACCTGCTCAAAAAATAGTTTTTGACAGCACCCTGTCAATCTGTTAGATTCCCTCTCTAGTACGGCTCCCTTGATAATCACGCACTCAAGGCAAACACTTTAGGCTAAGACTATCTTGTCTCTTCCCAATGCTCGCATCTTGAGGTGGAGCCGAACCTGACAGCATTGAATCTATCCCATCAATCGGAGGTCATCGAACAGACAGAGATGAAATCAGCTATTGCTGAGGTTGCACAAACCTACGGTATCGAGAATTGGGGTGCTGGTTACTTTTCGATCAACTCACTAGGCCACCTGATCGCCCGCCCGGCGGAAGGAGATCCAAGATTTGTCGACATCAAGAAGGTTGTCGACGACCTCCTCGCCAGGCGGATGAAACTACCTCTACTCATCCGCTTCCCCCAGATCTTCGCCAACCAGGTGCGAAAGATGAACCAGTCATTCCGCCAGGCGATGAACGAGTTTGGATACCGTGGCAATCATCTGGCGGTCTTCCCGATGAAGGTCAACCAGCGGCGTCACGTCATCGAGGCCTATCTCGAAGAGGCCACCAAGTACCATTATGGTCTTGAAGCCGGGAGCAAACCGGAACTCTACGCTGCCATCTCGCTCGATCAGTCCCCGGATTCACTGCTCGTCTGCAATGGATTCAAGGACGATCAGTTCATCGACCTCGCCTATCTCGGCAAGCAGGCCGGCAAGAATGTCGTCATCGTCATCGAGAAGCTGAATGAACTCGGGAAGGTGATCGAGAAGACCCAGACCACCGGCATCCGTCCGATGCTTGGCATGCGCGTCCGCCTCTACACCCGCGGCTCCGGCCGCTGGGAGAAGTCGGGCGGCGAGCAGTCGAAGTTTGGCCTGACGACGACCGAGCTGCTCCAGGCGATCCGCATGCTGCGCGACGCCGGCCTGATCGACATGCTGCGCGTCCTCCATTTCCACATCGGCTCGCAGATCACCCAGATCAAGCGGGTCAAGGCCGGCGTGAAAGAGGCGGCCCGCGTCTATGCCAAGATTCGCAAGATGGGCATCGACGTCGACCACCTCAATGTCGGCGGCGGCGCCGGTGTCGACTACGATGGCAGCAAGACCAGCTTCGAATCGTCGGCCAACTACACGCTGCAGGAGTTCGCTAACGACGTCATCTATACGATCAAGGGCGTCTGCGAAGAAGAGAATGTCCCGGAACCGAACGTCATCACCGAATCGGGGCGGGTGCTGGTCGCCTATCACGCGGTGCTGATCACCAATATCATCGACGAGATCGAGACCGTGCAGGGGATCCACAACCTGCCGGTCACCGAGAGCAAGGCCCCGGTCATCAACGAGATGCACGATCTCTACCGGAGCATGAACGTCAAGAACTTCCTCGAATACTACCACGATGCGCTCGAGCACAAGGAAGAACTCTTCACGCTCTTCGATCTTGGCTTCATCAGCCTCGAAGAGCGGGCCATGGGCGAGGTGCTCTTCTGGGAGATCTGTGACAAGGCCAACAACTACGCCAAGCTCTCCCAGCTCAAGTCGGAGGAGTTCGACGATCTGCGCAAGCTCCTCTCGGCAAAGTATCTCTGCAACTTCTCTGTCTTCCGTTCGGTGCCGGATCATTGGGCGATCGATCAGCTCTTTCCAATCATTCCGATCCACAAACTGAATGAGATCCCGACGGACACGGCTACCCTGGTCGATATCACCTGTGATTCGGACGGTGTCGTCGATCGTTTCGTCGATCTCCACGACGTGAAGGATGTGCTCGAAGTTCATGATCTGAAGAACAAAGAGCCCTACTACCTGGCCATGATGCTGGTCGGCGCCTACCAGGAGGTGATGGGAAACTTCCACAATCTCTTCGGCACGACCAATGAAGCGCACGTGATCATTGCCGATGGTGGTGACTACCACATCAGCCGGGTCATCTCCGGTTCGACGGTGGGCGATATGATCAACTTCGCGGAGTATCGCCGGGAGTTTGTTCAGGAGGGCTTCCGTACTCTCCTCAACCGTCAGCAGAAGAACGGGCGGCTCACCGAGGCAGAGGTGGCCCGCATCACCGCCGAGTACGAGAATTATTACAACTGTTATACCTATCTCGACTCCAACGATCTGCGATAATCTTGAACCAACGCCCGGTTTGAGGGCGGAACAGGAAATTTTCTCCACCAGATGGAATCTGTAATATGATCCGAAGAATAAAAGGCGCAAAATACCTCACCAAGCCAACTCAACCTCTGCAGATCGATCGTGATCGCAGTGTTCCGGGGCTCCTCGACAAGATGGAGCACATCTCCTTCCAGGGGCGCAACCTGGCCCAGGCCCACCAGATCTGGCTGCAGATGCTGCAGGAGAACGCGGTGGTCATGATGGGTCTTGGTGGCGCGCTGGTGCCGGCGGGAATGCGGCGACTGGTCGCCTACCTGATCAAGAACCGCTGCATCGACGTTCTGGTCGCGACGGGAGCGAACATCTTTCACGATCTGCATGAGACGCTCGGCCGCCACCACTACATTGGTGATCCGCGGGTCAGCGACGCCGATCTGCTCGAGGAGAAGGTCGACCGGATCTATGACACCTATGCCTCGGAGGAGGAGTTTCGTGAGGCCAACGAGTGGATTGGCGGGTTTGCCGCCCAGCTCGACAACACGCATCCCTACTCGACCCGCGAGTTTCTCCATCTGCTCGGTCGGGAGTTGAGTGAGATTGCCACCGAGGACGGGATTCTGACCTCGGCCTTCAAATCACGGGTGCCGATCTTCTGCCCGGCGATCACCGACAGCGCCTTTGGCGTGGCGATCGGCGTGAGCCGGATCGAGAAGAAGAACCAGTTCCAGTTCGATGTGATCCAGGATGTGGTCGAGATGGCCCAGATCGTCGCGAAGTCGCGCTCGACCGGGGTGGTCTACTTTGGCGGCGGCACGGCGAAGACCTTCATTCAGCAGAGTGAGACGGCGGCGGCCCTGCTCCACAATACGATGCGCGGCCACAAGTACGCCGTCCAGATCGTCACCGAGACGCCCGAATACGGCGGATACTCGGGGGCCGACTTCGATCAGTCGCAGTCGTTTGGACGGTTGGCGAAGAATGCCCGCTCGGTGACGGTCCGGTGCGATGCGACGATCGCGATGCCGATGCTCGTCACCTCGCTCTCGCAGACGGCGTCAAAGGCCATGCGCGCGCGGAAGCGGATCCAGTTCAGTTTTGGGCGTGATCTGGGGATCACCCTGCCGTAAGGTCGATTGCAGAGTTTCCAAGGTGAGTGGGGCGCGGAGAGTCAGATCGACACTCCGCGCCCCTTCTTTATGCCGGCTGAAAGAGTCAGGAGAGCTTCAGCTCCTGGCCAACGCGGATCTTGTCCGGATCGCTCAGCTGGTCGCGATTGGCCTCGAAGATGCGCGGGTACTGGTTGGCGTCGCCGTAGTAGCGCTTGGCGATCTTGGAGAGGGTGTCACCGGCAATCACCTTGTAGATGAGCCCGGACTGGACATTGACGTCGGCAATGATGTCACTGAGATTCGCATCGATGCGCTTGATCTCGTCCCAGATCTCGTTCTTGGCGTAGTCGGTGGGCACGACGCCGCGGAGAAGCAGCTTGTCGCCTTCCTGATGGAGATTCTGGATCGACAATCCAACTTCATGTCCCCGCTCGATTGCCGCGTTGTACTTCGCTTTCAATTCCTCAAAACTGGCCATGTTGATCTTCCTCCGGGTTTGATTGAGTTGATAATGTCAGCAGGCGATTCACCGCCGGCTCGATCTTGAGTGGTGATCGAGTCGGCGTATGCACTGCCGTCAGCAATCCTGTCCTGAAATTATGCCAGCATCATACAGGATTACCATCCGGATGGGGATGTGAATCGTCATTATTGTCCCGGAAGACTCTTTTCCACCTTCTTCCATATGAGGTGAAGAGTTGAGGCATCCCGCAGAGTTCCTGAGCCACTCACGTCAGTTATACTCCGGAGGCCATCCTTGAACGGGGGAGGCATCCCAGCCTCGACCATCTCGAGAAAGCGTCGCCGCGGCGAAGCGGCATCCAGCGGAGTAGCCGATCGCAGAAAACCAAGAAGCCGCACGACGTGGAGACGGAAGACTCCGGTCTGCGCCGTATGGCCTTCACTGAGAAGAGCGAGCAGCGTCAGGGCGGTCGCGATCCAGCGTTCATCGCTGTTCCCGCCCGGCATCCCTCCATCGGGTTCGATCTGGCCAGCCAACCTGACGAGCAGGTCGATCGGCTCAGGATCATCTGATTCTTGTCTCCTGAACCAGCCGGACAGCGATCGGCTTCTCTTTCTGGTCTCCGGCACGGAGGAACTGCCGCGTTCAATCTCGAATATGTCTTTTATCAATGAAAACAGTCCCTGTTTTCCCATAGATTTTGCCGGACAGGCCATTGTGGCTCTCGTATCCATCCGTGATGAACCATAAGTGTTGAAATAGGCATCGAACCTGGTCTGATCCGGCATCCCGACCGGGACGACCATCGTCTTCGGAATGACTGTGGACTGGTCACCACGTCGTTTGACCACCGCAACGAGAGAGACGACCTGGCTGGCGAGGCCGTACTTGAGGCTGAGCTTGCTGAGCAAGCGCTGCCTGCGCTCAGCCCCCAAGCTCCCGGTCTCGCCAACCTTGCCACCCTGGGCCTCGAGATTGGTGATCAGCCGTGCCCCCTGCAATAGTCTTACTGAACTGGCTGAACTGGCTGAACTGGCCGCGTCGGCCCCACCCCGGTGGGTGAGGTTGACCGGGATATCGAGCCGCTGGCGGCCAACCGGCCCTTCCCAGGAGAGATGGACAACCGTCTCCGGGCACGCTTCAGACTCCCCAAAGAGGACCAGCGGATGTCCGGCAAAGATGGTCGATGGTGGCGCCGGAGCGAAATCGACCCCCTTCGCTTCGACCTCGATCTGGGTGGCCACTGGACGGCCAATACTGGCATAGAGTTCGATGGCCTCCAGATCGACCCTTTCGCGCGGCGTGACAAATCGACTGACGCCCCCGGTCTCGCGGGCCAGCAGGGTCAGAAACCGGTCCTGACTCGAACTTCCAATACCGAGACAGTGGATTCGAATGCCGGTGGCACGAGCGCTGGCAAGGATCATCTCCGTACCCGAGACCTGCCCATCGGTAAGGATCATCATATCTCCACCCGCCGCGCCAAGCATCTTCGCCGCCGCCAGAAAACCTGCCGCCAGCTCCGTGCCCCCACGCGCATCAACTCGATCGAGAAAGCTCCGCGCCGCCTCCCGACTCTTCAGTGAGCCATCACGCAGGTTCTCCGACAGCGTCTCGATCTGGTCGTCAAAGGCGACAATGCCAAACTGGTCCTCTGGAGACATCGTGCCGAGACAGGCCTCGATCGCCTTCCGCGCCTGGATCATCGGCTGGCCCTCCATCGAACCCGAACGATCGACGACAAAGACCAAACGGGACGCTCGGTTCGCAGGCTCTCCAAGTACGGTCGAGGGAACCAGCAGCGCGAAATGGCCGTGACCATTCTCCATCAGACCTCCGGTCACCCCCGTCGCCTCAGCCCCCGTCGCGTGAGTCCGAATATCAAGAACCAGGTCACGATCCGGAATGTCTCCCTCCTGAGCGAGCATGACCCGGTGATGGCCATCATTCTCCTGACGGAACCGAATTGCGTGGGAGGGTGATCCAACCTCGGCGACTCCCTGTGGAATGGACACGGCAAGATCGAAGCCGATCCGGTGCAATCCCTGCGCATCCTTCATCCAGTTGGGCAGAACCAGGTTATCAAATTCGGCCGGCAGCTCGAGCTCACCAACCCCTTTCCTGATCTCGCTGCTCCGCGCCTGGCTGTGATAGGTTGGCGCCAGCGTGAACGGGAATCGGAACCGCAACCCATCATCACGCAACTCGACCCCGGCGACCAGCTCCAGATCGACAACTACCGTCTCACCAGCGCGAATGTTCCCGACACTCAGGTTGATCACGCCATCCCGGTACTGTCTGGCCAGCGAGGAGAGGCTCCCGTTCTCGATTCCCTTCTCGTAGATCTTCTCCGCCTCGGCCTTCGGTTTCAGCTCCGACTCGACAGAAAACCCATCTCCAACGATCTGGAACCGGCGCAGTGCCGCATCACGCGGCAATCCAAACGCATAGATGATCTCGACCGTCTCCGCCTCCCCGCTCCGGAAGACGTGACGAACCCGCAGCACCGCGCCAACCGGCAGAATTGTCCCCGTCAGCGTCAACTCCTGCATCGTCAGTTTGACCTCTCTCCCCGTCCCGGAAGCGATGATCGAAAATGTACCGTTCTTCTGATCCGTGTTGACTCTCATTATCTCTTGCTACCTCCCAACTGGTTATCGTCTGGATCACCGCCATCCCCAGCGAGCAGGCTGGCAGCCTCGCGCAGAACCCGCTGGATCTGTCGCAATCTCCAGGGGCTGACATTGGCCTGCACTTGGACCGTCACCTCCGGGGC
>JBEAVZ010000314.1:0-4069 GCA_041160645.1 Acidobacteriota bacterium | reverse complement strand
GCGGAATGGGAGTATGCCGCGCGGGCCGGAACATCGACCCATTTCGCGAGTGGCGACGCCCCGCCGCCCGCGGACTGGGCCAATCGGTGGGGCGTGCGCAACATGCACACCGGCCCCCTCGAGTGGTGCCAGGACTGGCATGGTGAATACCCGGATCAGCCGGAGACCGATCCGGTTGGCGCCGCGCAGGGCATCGCGCGGGTCGTTCGTGGCGGGGGCATCCAGATGGAGAATCCGGTCTCGAAAGTGGTCGGAACGCTCCCCTTCTACCGCCGTTCAGCCAACCGGGCCGGGATGATTCCAACCTGGAGCGGCCCGCACCGGATCGGTCTCCGGGTGGTGCTGGCCGCTCCGCCGGCAAGCCGGCCACGTCCAGCCCAACGCCCCTTCATTATGAGCGGCGTCGGGCTGAGTGAAGATCGCCACGACGCGTCCTCCGTGCTCGCCGGGCCATCTCCGAAGACCCCGTGGTACCGGCAGCGGCCACTGCTGCCCATTCCACCTGAGAATGCGACCCGCGAGGCAATCCGGGCGACCGGACTCCACCCGGCCATCCAGTCCCACAACCACTCACCGGGACTGGTGGTCTGCCCCAACGGCGACCTGCTGGCAATCCTCTTCTCGGCCACCTACTACCCCTCGGCACGCTACGATCGCCGCCGCCTGAAGGAGGTGGGCGACCACGAATACTGGCCCGATGTCGCCTTCATCGCCACCCGACTCCGCTTCGGAAGCGAGCGCTGGGACATGCCGGAAGTGCTCTTCGATCTGCCGGATGTCAACGACCAGACCTCCCTGCTCTGGCAGGAGAATGGGACGATCTGGCATTTCGCCGGAGGCGCCGGTCTGCCGGGTGTCCCCTTCCGCATCAACAAATCGACCGATAGCGGCGCGACCTGGAGTCCGATCGTCTTCCCGACCATCAGCGGCGTGAGCGGCGGATACTATCCGCAACCAATCAACTCGATCTTTCGCGATGGTGACGGAACAATCTATGTTCCAACCGATGGCGTGGGTGGCCAGTCGCTCCTCTGGGCGAGCCGGGACAATGGGGCAACCTGGTTCGACACCGGGGGACGAACGGGCGGAAGGCACACCACTTTTGCCCTGCTGCGCGACGGCTCGATACTTGGTCTGGGTGGGAAATCGACCGATATCGACGGTTTCATGCCCGCCTCGATCTCCCGCGACAAGGGACGCAGCTGGAGCGTCACCCGGACGCCCTTTGCCGCGCTCGGCCCTAATCAGCGTCCGACACTGCTCCGCCTCGCGAGTGGTCGACTCTTCTTTGCCGGCGACTACCAGCACTACAACGGAAAGAGCCCGGCGGCAATCACCACCCGTGGCTCCTACGTCGCCCTCTCCGCCGATGAGGGGCAGACCTGGACGATCCGGCCGCTGCCGGGGGCGCTTCCCCACCGCTCGCAGGCGATCCCGAACCACCAGGGGGCAATGTCGGCCAACACCGCCGGAACCCTCGGCTACAGTGTCGCCCACCAGGCTCCGAATGGTCTCATCCACCTCCTCGCAACCATGAACCATCCGGCCCAGCATTTTGAGTTGAATGAGGCCTGGATTCTTGCTGGCGAAACAGGCGCCGGGTCACTACCGCCGGGAGTGGAGAGGCGACGGCCACGGCAGATCGAGTATGACCGGACCGGACAGCGACGGATCCGCCGGGTTCAGGATGGACTTATCGCCGCGGACGGGCGGTACCTGCGCCACGGAAGCGAGCGCTGGTACCACGAGAATGGCCGCCTCGAGTACGTGGCCGAGTGGACGAGGGGCGAGCGGGTCGGACGTGAGTCCTGGTTCGATGCGCAGGGGCGCCCCGTCTGGACCTGGGATCACCGGCCCGGGAATGCCGGATCGACCTGGACCCACTACTGGCCGAACGGGCAGAGACGGCTTCTGTCGACCTGGCGCAGTCTCGTCGCCGATGGCCCGGCCCGCGCCTGGGATCGGCGCGGCCGCCTCACCAGTCGATTCAACCTCCGGAATGGCGAGATTCAGCGCTGAGCGCCCGGCCCGGTCCACACCGTCAACCCGGTCAGGCTCGCGGCCGGCGGCGGCGGGCCGCCAAGAATGAGGCTCGCCAGATAGCCACTGCCAAAGAGGAGCGGGTGGCTGAAGATACCAATCAGCACCGGATGCATGCGGAAATTGAAGCCCAGATCGATCCGCAGCGGCCCCGTCAGGGTCGCCCAGAGGATGAAGACCAGGCAGATCGCCATCCCCACGTATGCGCCTCGCCGTGTCGCGCGGGTCGTCAGATAACCGAGCGAGAAGAGCCCCAGGATTCCTCCGGCAAAGATCATCCCAAGGGTGATCGTCAGCTCGGCGAGCGCTTTGACCCGGGCCGAGATGAGCAGCAGGGCCATCCCGACGCAGAGCAGTCCGCCGATGAGGACGGTTGCCCGGCCAACCAGCAGACGCGCCCGTTCCGTCGCCGCGGGTCGCGCCCGGAGATAGAAATCGCTGGTGAAGACAGTCGCCACACTATTCAGATCCGAACTGACATTGGAATTGGCAGCCGAGAGGATGGCCGCGAGAATCAGGCCAATCACCCCATGCGGCAACCGGGTGACGATGAAATGGGGCAGGACATTATCCGGCTTGGCGAGCACCTCGGGCGGCACCACCGTCCCGGTCAGCTGGTGGTAGGCCCAGAGACAGGAGCCGATGAAGGCGAAGGTCATCCAGATCGGAACACAGGTGAAAAGCCCGGCCAGCACACCACGCCGGGCATCACGATCTGTCCGCGCGATCAGATAGCGCTGGACCATGTTCGGCTCCGTAATGTAGGCCCGCCCAAAATGGAGCAGTCCCGAGAGCGCAAAGACCCAGAAGACCGGCTGCTCACTGAAAAGATTCTCCCAGCTTGGTCGGAACTCTCCAACCCCCAGCTTTCCGCCCTCCCAGGCCAGCGCAATCACCTGCCCCGGGCCACCGTCCGGAGTGAGGAGGATCACCCCAAGAATCGTCAGCGCTCCCAGACCAAGCACGCATCCCTGCAGGACGTCGGTCCAGACCACCGCCTCGAGCCCGCCGATGATCGTGTAACAGATCGTGAAGAGGCCGATCCCGACGATCACCATCCGGATATCCCAGCCAATGATCACCTCGACGGCGATCGCCGTCAGCAGGAGCGTAAAGCCCAGATCGATCACCCGCAGCAGCAGAAATCCGGTTGAACTGTAGAGTCGGGCAAAGCCGCCAAACCGACGCTCAAGATACTCATAGCTGCTCATCCTGACGACGCGCCGGTAGAATGGGACGACGAAGATGACCACCAGCACCAGCACGATCGGCACCATCAGATTGGGGACGATCAGCCGCCAATTGCTCGCGTAGGCGGCCCCCGGCAACGCCACAAACGTCACGCTTCCAATCACCGTGCCGATGATCGAAAAGGCGACCGCCCACGCCGGAATCCGCCGACTCGCCAGAAAATAGTCCTCCGCCGTCTGTTTTCGGCGCTGCGCCACCCGTAGTCCGATCGCCGCCACTCCCAGCAGGTAGATCAGGACAACTCCATAATCAAGCCATAGTCCATTCTTCATCGCGATTCTTCTCTCCTCGCCCAAGCTGTCTGAAATTGGAGAGAAGCGGCCTCTCCCCGGCACGCCTGACCCGGTCATCCTCGTCAACCGATCTCCGCTGCCACATTTCATCTGGCCAGTTTTAGCTGGCCCGATGAAACGGTGAAGTTCTGTCAGTCAGGTCTGTTTCTGCTCTGCCAATTCGCGCATCCGACCGGCCGGTCAGACGCGCCGCCGCGGCTGCTCAAGCTCATGCTGGCGCAAGGTATCCCGTAAACTGAAAATTGTCAAACTTATTTCCAGTTTTTCACTTTACTTTTGGCCCAGATCGACTTACGCTTCATTTTGAATGGCCGGATTTATGATTTCGGAGGAGCGGCAGATTGAGCGAGCAGGCAGGTGAAATTCTGATCGGGGGCGAGTGGCGCGCGGCGGCGGATGGCGCGCGGCTGGTGGTTCGTGATCCGGCGACCCGGGAAGTAGTGGGCGAGGTTAGTGATGGCGGAGAGACCGAGGCGCAGGCGGCG
>JBEAVZ010000309.1:0-2774 GCA_041160645.1 Acidobacteriota bacterium | reverse complement strand
TCATAAAACACGCCAGGCCGCGCCGGCTGAGCGGATTTTGTGAGGATGCTCCCCGTGCATAACCACTTTGAGAAGATCTGTAAATACGACTGGCGACACAATCTGCCAAAAATACTGGAATGAGGAGGAATGGATGCCAAATCGGCGTAATTTTATCAAGAGCTCGCTCCTTGGAGGGGCGGGGATTCTGGTGGGTGCCCGCGCTGTTGATGGCAGGGGGGCAGGGAATCCTGAGCTCGAGGAGCTGACGATCGACGGATTGCAGCAGCTAATGACCAGCGGCAAACTGACGGCGGAGGCGGCTACTGCCGCCTATCTGGCGCGGATCGAGGCAATCGACCGCAGTGGACCGAAGATCAACTCGGTTATCGAGACCAACCCGGACGCCCTGGCGATCGCCCGGCGATTGGATGAAGAGCGAAGGGCTGGCAAGGTGCGCGGACCGCTGCACGGCATCCCGATTTTGATCAAGGACAATATCGATACGGCCGACCGGATGCGGACGACGGCAGGCTCACTGGCGCTTGCCGAATCGACCGCCCCCCGCGATGCCTTTATCGTCGAGAGACTGCGGGCGGCCGGAGCCGTTCTGCTGGGGAAGACCAATCTGAGCGAGTGGGCCAATTTTCGTTCTCCCCGTTCGGTCAGCGGGTGGAGCGGGCGCGGCGGCCAGACCCGCAATCCCTACGCGCTTGATCGCAATCCCTGCGGTTCGAGCTCAGGTTCAGGGGCGGCGACCGCGGCCAGTCTTTGTGCGGCCTCGATCGGCACGGAGACTGACGGCTCGATCGTCTGTCCGTCCAATGCCAACTCCCTCGTTGGACTGAAGCCGACGGTTGGATTGGTGAGCCGGGCGGGGATCATTCCAATCTCCGCCAGTCAGGATACGGCCGGACCGATGGCGCGGACGGTCACTGACGCCGCGATTCTGCTGACGGCGCTGACCGGGGTCGATCCACGTGATCCAGCCACGGCCGCCAGCCAGAAGTGGATCGAGCGCGACTATGTCAGGTTTCTCGATCGACAGGGACTCCAGGGCGTCCGTCTCGGGGTTGCCCGTGACTACTTCGGGTTCAATAACAGGGTCGATCATCTGATGGAAGAGGCGATCGGGGTGCTGAAGCGGCTTGGCGCCGTGATCGTCGATCCGGTACGCGACCCGACCCGGGGCCTGTATGACGATGCCGAGATGACGGTGCTTCTCTATGAGTTCAAGGATGGACTGAACGCCTATCTGCGGACGATCAGCCCGGCCATCGGTCTGCGGACCATCGATGACATCATCAAGTACAACGAGACGCATCGTCAGCTTGAAATGCCCTGGTTTGGCCAGGAGACGATGGTTACCGCCGCTGGCAAGGGGCCGCTCAGCTCGCCTGAATATTTGCGTGCCCGCGCGCGGTGCCGCAATCTTTCGCGCCGGCTCGGCCTTGACGCCATGATCAGAAAGCACCGTCTCGACGCGCTCATTGCTCCGACCGGTGGGCCGGCCTGGAAGACGGACCACCTCAACGGCGATCATTTCAGCGGTGGCTTCTCGACGGCGGCCGCGGTTGCCGGGTATCCGCACCTCACGGTGCCGGCTGGGTACATCGGAGGGGTGCCGGTGGGCCTCTCGATCTTCGCCGGCCCGTGGGCGGAGGGGCGATTGCTCCGCTACGCCTACGCTTTTGAGCAGGAGACACAACACCGCCAGGCGCCGCAATACATAAAGATGAGTTGAAGGTGGCTAACCGCAGAAAAGCCCGGTCAGTTCCAGCTTGGGCTGGGACCACCGGGCATGCTGATTTGGGGGAAAAGCTGATTAACCGAGGCGACGGAGGTATTCACTGACCGTCTGCGAGACATTCGAGCTGCCGCCCAGGCTGGACAATCCAACTCCGAAGGCGGTCAGAATTCCGAAGAAGATCGTGATGAAGAGGACGATGCTCAGGATGCTTAGACCCTGCCGATGTTCCGCCGGGCTCTTTGCGCGGGCGGCGGGCGGGCAGTCCGGTTGCGGAGTGGAGATCAGCTGACGAGCCACAAAGTTGTATGACGAGTTCGAGCTGACAAGCTGCGTCTGGTAGTCCATCGTCTCGATTGTATTCATCTCTGGCTTCTCCATCTTCTTCATATTTGACTCCATTAGAGTGCCGCTTTGGCCTATCGCCTCTTTGGCTCTTCGTCTCGACCCCACCGGTTTGGCCTGAGACCACTTCGCTCGCCCTCTCGGCTTGCCCAATCAGCTGGTACAGTCGCAACCGGTCATCACCATCGCGACGCTGAGATGGGGACCCGGGAGTTGTAGTTGCCTCAGCCAGGTGCAAACTGAAGATTAATTCAAAAAAATGGACAAATCGGCGGGTCGGCCATCGTCAAAAGATAGATGAGCTTCAGCCCGCGATCTTTGGCCCCCAAGTGAGGATCATTCTGATGGCAATGATGGCCAGGATGACGGCGAGGCCGCGCAGGAGGAGGCGGTAGTGGCGGAGATTGAGATTTTTGCCATAGTGGCCGACGATGGTCGCCACGCCAAATTTGGCGCCGACCAGGCAGAGGTAGAACCCCGCCGCAAAGGCGAGCGCATTGACCCACCCGCCGGCATTGAGCATCGTCGGAGCGCCGACGGTCAGCCAGAAGAGCCAAGGATGCGGGTTGAGGAGATTGGCGAGGCTTCCCCGGGTGAGGGAACGGGGAGGCGTGGCGCTGGTTTCACGGTCGGTCGGGTTGGCGCGCCAGCTTTCAATGGCGATAAGGATCAGAAAACCCGCCCCGGCGAGGGAGATCAGTCC
>JBEAVZ010000278.1:0-9132 GCA_041160645.1 Acidobacteriota bacterium | reverse complement strand
ACTCTCTTCACCGAGCACCTCGTAATCATCGCGCCCAATGCCGTAGTTCTCACCGAGGTAGTGGGCAATCTCCGCCCGATGCTCGAAGGGCGAGCGCGGGGAGTTGAAGAAATAGGTGTTTTCAATCAGCGCGGTGGAATCGGTGAAGGGCAGCAGGTACATAAAATGCGGTCCACGCGCCTGATCGACGCGATGATCCATCAACCTGATCCGCTGCGGCTCAAAGACCGGGCGGCAGACGCGAATCCGCTGTCCCAGAAAGTGCTGAAGCCATTTTCTCCCCAGAACCGACTCTGTTCCGCCCAGACCCGCTGCCGTCCCCTCCGTCGCTCCGGCTGGTTTCGCGTGCTGGTTGAGCAGTCCGGAACTGTCGAAGACTCTCCTCCCGCGGTACTCTCCACCACTCGTCTCGATGACGACCAGATCGCCTTCCCGACGGTGACCACGAATCTGGGCCCCCAGCACGAGCTTCACCTGTGGCGAGGCAGCGATTCGCTCCAGCACCCGGTTGTAGAAGGCATCGCTCCGCAGATGCAGGTATGGATACTTCTCACTGGCTCCAATGGCCTGCAGACTGTTGCTGGCATGAATCTCCCACGAGTTCCACGAGTGATCGGCCAGATCATCGAACGGGGTCGGTTCCACGCGCCAGTAACACCAGGTCCGATCGTTCGTATACCTCTCACGCCCGTCGATCAGGAGGATCGGTGATGTCACGCCAGCCTCGAGCAGATGCCAGGCCAGGCTGAGGCCGGCACAGCCGGCGCCGGTGATCACGTGTTCGTAGATGGTTCCGTTCATCCTGCCAGTCCTCCTGGTGATCCTCGGTCGTTATTGCTCGCCCCGTCTCCAGATCCGCTGAAACCGATCGAGCATCGTCACGGTGACGATGTGGGGAATGGTGATCGCGTTGACGAAGAGGAAGGCCGGAAGGATCAGCTGTTCCGGCGCCAGCTCGTATCGAAGCCAGAAGGCTGAGATAAGAATGAGAATTGAGACGGCCACAACGACCAGCGCCAGTGAGTGGCGGTGAAACGTGGCCACGGCCCCGCGCAGGTTTCCACTCGCCAGCTGCCGGCGCTGCGCGGGGTCGAGCAGCATCAAACGCAGAATGTGGCGGGGTGCGTGCCAGCAGAGGATGTAGACGCCGACACTCAGAATCGGCGGCGTGGTGATCATCAGCATAACGAGAAGCCCGGTCTCGAGGACCTCTCGCCAGGGCTGCCAGGGCCGCCATGAATGGCCGGCCGCACTCTCCGGCGTGCTCTCGGCAGGTTTAAACACCGCGCTCCAGCCAATCTGGACTATATGGAGCAAGGCGAGAATGCCCAGGGCAATCAGCAGTTCCGTCCGGTACTGGCTGGCCGCCAGGGCCAGACTGATGGTCTGCCCGCTCTGCTCGCTGAGCCGCTCAACGATCATCCGAAAATGGTCGTCATGGTAGATGAAGGGAAGAAAGACACTCAAACCGCCCCGTGTCGCCAGGTACAAAAGGCGCGCCGAACGGCGCCTGCTCCACTGGCTAGCTGGCCCGCGGGCGATGGTGCTCCAGTAAAGATCTCCCTGTCCGAAATGGTAGGCCGAGAAGAAGAGAAAGGTCAGCAGGCCAAGGTTGGCGCTCAGCGCCCACGTCAGCAGCACCATTCCCAGCAGCCCCAGATACCAGATGTAGAATCCGGTTCCGGCCCGGCGGCGCAATCCTTCGCCACGCAGCAACGCCGGCGTGGCATCGTCCACTCCGCCGTGCGGAAGGACCAGAAAAAAGATGCCAATGATCCAGGGTGACCACTGCACAACCTGCAGTTGCGCCACCGACGCGAATCCAAGTCCAAGAAGTGAGAGGAGCAGGCAGATCAGCCAGGTGACGCGGTCCATTCGTCCGGCCAGGGCGACGCACGCCCTTGATTCAATGATCCCCTCCGTGGCCGCCGCGGTGACCTCTTCGTCCGGTCTTACACCGCTGAAGAGTCGACCCGCAGTCGCGGAGAAGGATTGATCCGGATGATGACCGATCGCCTGGTTCTCTGCCATTGGCTGCTCCTCCCACCCTCGTGACTTATCTCTGTCCGGTCTGTCTTTAGGCGGCCGACTCTTCTTCCGCCGCCGTCTTCACCCGCGCGATGTTGAAGATGAAGACGCCCAGACCAGCCTTGGCCGTGATGTCGGCGATCGTGTAACCGACCTGAATCGCCACCTCCGTGCTCGCTCCGCTGCCGAGGCCCAGCGTCCCAATCGTGTAGGCAATCGGGTAGAAGCCCCACGTCGCGAAGATGAGGAGTCGGGCGTTCTTGATCAGAACCTTGGCGGAATCGACCTGACGCTCGACCGCCCCGCTCAACTGCACGAAGAGAACATAGAGGATGTAGAGGAAGGGAACCGTGCTCAGCCATCCCCAGAGCCAGCGCGTGCCGGCGTCAGTGGAGACTTCACCCGGATAGCCGAGGGCAATCATGGCGACAGCGGCAATGGTCAGCTTGGCCAGCAGCCCGCCTGACTCCTTCTTCGGCAGGTTGAGAACCGCGATCAGCTCAACGAGTAAGAGCGGAACGGTCAGCAGCCAGTCGGCATATCGGTAAGCATCATTGAAGGGAATGCCGGAGGCGACGTACATCCCGCCCTCAAGTCGGTAAGCGGATGTAAAGCTCTCGAGGATACGGAAATAGTGGTAGCAGGCGATGGCGACCACCAATCCGGAGACGGTCAGGGCAACCCGATACTTAGCGGCGACCGACTGACGGGACATAAAGAAAAAGAGCGCTGCCGCACCCATGGTGGCGACGGTCAACGACATCAGGTTGGTGACCAGACTGTACTGGTTCATCGAAAGAGTCGGTTCCATGAAACCTCCGTTGGTTAGTGGTTGAAATAGTTGATCGACCTGAACCACACCTTGCTGGCGTGGCAGAATCGGTCAGTCTGTATGTAAAGATCAGACCGGGATGACGCTGACGTGATAACACCGGTAACTCAATGAACTTAAGATAAATTCAGGCACAAAAGGCAATTGGAAAGCCCAATCGGGAAACAGCGTAAAATCGAGTGTCTCAAACACACTTAAGTTGGTCAGATGCATCAATAACACCCGTAAACAGGCTTACTCGGGCACACCTGTCCCAGCTGCGGCGTAAGCAGCTTTTAGCCTGACTTACGCGACACGAAGGAGATAATTAACTTGGACGAAACCGGGTTGTTTTGTTAACCAAAAAAGAGAATGATCTGAGAGACGTCGTTGTTTCAGCAAGTTATAACAAAGCAATCAGGCCATCACCTGGTTTTGACAAGGTAATGGTCGAGACATTCGGCGACGACAGTAAACTCGTTTGAACCGATCGACAACTTGGTGGTCGATCATTGGTTGCCTTAACCGTCAATACCAACCCGACCAGGCGACCTTTAGATGATGGTCACCTCTGACCCTGCATGAAAACATAACTGATCAAACGCAACTGCAAGATAGTTGTCATCTATGACGTTGATGTGTCGGCTCCAGCTTATCTTGTTACAAAACCATTCTTAATCTATGGTCAAACGTCAAACCCGCGAAAAGTCATTTCCGCAAGTCGCCACTCGACCGGTCAGACCGGCCGTGACGAGACGCTGCTGCTTCAAATAGAGGAAGGAAAGGTGCGCAGCGCACAGATCAAGTTATATCGAGTATCAGGAACGAAAACGGGTAAAGCGATGACTGTTTAGGTAAAGCTGTAACTGTTGAGTAAAGCTGTAACTGTTGAGTAAAGCTGTAACTGATAGATAAAGCTGTTATGCCTGAAAAAGAAGTGATAAAAGGACAAGCGTATTAAGCACCGTAAAATGCGAAAAGTCAAGAGCTGAAATGCATCTGCCACCCCCATCATTTCCGGAGGCCTCGGTCGCGCCGGATGGCCGGGGGGGGGCAGATCAGTTGGGAGATTCGGGCCTTGCACCGCATCAGGTAATTGGCGAGAGGGTAGTTTGCGGGTCAGATAAATTGCAGTCCCGGGGCCGGTGACCAGCGCAGGGCTGATTGATCAGAACTCGATCCGCGTGCCAACGATCGGGATGCGCGTCTGTTCACCGAGAAAGCCGATCCCGGCGGGCCGCCAGGTCACCTCGGTTACGTTGCGACGCCTGGTCAGATTGAAGATGTCGAGATAGGGGGCGAAGGACCAGCGATTGAAGTTGAATCTTCGTTCGATGCGCAGGTCGAGTTGCCGGAAGTGGGGCAGCAAGGCCGCCGACCGGTCTGCGGGCCGGGCGAGAGTGTAGAGCGTCACCGTCGGAGTGGTTCCGGATGGTACCGGGACGAGCGGCGAATAGGGGAGACCGCTCGCCATCCGGAACTTGGTCGCCAGCGACCATCTCCCCAGACGGGTCAGGCCAATCAGGGTCAGCTGATGGGGACGGGCAACCTCGAGCGGGAAGCGCTGCCCGTCGGGTGTCAGACTCCGCCGACCCCGGGTCCAGGCGTAGGCGGCCTGTCCGGCCAACCAGCCGCTGAGGGCTTTCCACAAGGTCACTTCGACCCCCTGCACGACGGTCTCACCGCTGTTGAAGTGGGCTGGCGAGGAGAGTGTCGGTCGAACGATAACCCGGTCATATCTCTTCTCATAGGCTTCGATGGTCAAACGCGTCTCATCGCGCCACCGCCATTCGAGCCCGGCGATGAGGTGGGTCGCCCGCTGGGCCCGGAGGTTCCGATTCTCGGGGGCAAGGGCCAGAATGAAGGTCGACGGGGGCTGCCGATAGACTCCCCAGCCGAGAGTGAGCGCCAGGCGGCGGGCCAGTCCTATTCGCGCGCTGAGCCGCGGACTGAAGAGGCTTTCACCGGTCAGTCCATAGCGATCGATGCGCGCTCCGGGGGTGATCGTCAGCCGGCGGGTCGCCTGCCAGGAGAGGGAGCCGTAACCGTAGGCGGTGCTGGTCAGGCCAATCTGCAGCCGGTGGCGTCGGGTCGGCGCGAGATACTCTTCCCGGATCAGACTGAAGCCGACCGGGGACCGCTCGAAGGTGAACAGATCACCCTGCTGGACCACCAATCCTCCGCCGGTCGCGAGGGTCAGCCGTGGCCAGACCGATGCCGTCAGCTCTTCCTTGATGCCAAATTGTGATTCGCGCAGGTCCCGCTGGCGCTGTAACGTCACGTTGTCGATCCGCAGAGAGCTGCCATTGTTCTGCTCGCCGGTTCCCCAGAGGGTCAGATTGGAGAAGATGCGGTTCCGCAGCGTCGAGCTGAGGGTCATCCCGAGAATGTACCGATCTCCTGCCCGTTCGGTTACCAGACGTTCCTGGCGGTTGGCCGCTCCGCGGGCGATCCGCAGCGGAAGCGAGTAGCGTTCACTGAAGGCCAGCGCCGTTACCGAGAGCTGATGGCGCGGATTGAGGTCGAAGTTCAGTTTGTTGACCAGATCGAGATTGCGTGGCTTGCCAATCTCGCCGAGGTCGAAGACCTCGAAGGCGAGATCGATGTAACTGCGCCGGATCGAAGTGAACCAGCCCCCGCGGCTCTGCGGGCCGCGCCCGGGCAGCGGCGCCTCGACGCTCATCCCCGCCACTCCCAGGTCGGCGAAGATGGTCCCCTGGATCCGGTCCCGCGAGGCCTGACGAATGGTGATGTCGAGAGCCGAGGAGAGCCGATCGCCATACCGCGGACCAAATCCGCCGGCGGAGAATTCGAGTCGCTCGAAGACATCGGCGGCGAGGACTGCTGCGCGCCCGCCCCGCCCGTTGTCATACTGATCATTGAGATAGGTGAAGTCGCCGACGGGGATGTTGTCGATGAAGGTCAGGTTTTCACCGGGCAGGCCACCCCGCACCAGCAGGTCGCCAAACTGGCCGCTCAGGGCGGTCACCCCGGGCAGTGACGAGATGGTGCGCAGGACATCTCCGCCGGGACCCGGTAGCGCTCGAATCTCCGCCCGGCGGAGGCTGATGGTGCTCAGCGGCTGATCGAGGGGCGGGGTGTCGTAACCACCCCGGACATCGACCACCTCTGCGAGCCGGACATCGAGCCGGATATTGTAGATTGAGTTGTAGCCGGAGGTGACGGTGATCAGACCGATTGGCTGACCACCAGACTGGCCAATTGACTGTGTCGCCAGTCCCGGGCCCCCGACCTGTCCGGTATAGCTTCCCGGCGGCAGTTCGAGCCGGTATTCCCCCCGCTCATCGGTCATGGTCATCGCGGCGACCGTCTGCCGCCGATCGAAGATCCGAATCTCTGCTCCGCCAATCGGGCGATTGCTGATCCGCTCGACGACCCGTCCGCTGACCGTCCCGCTCGCAATCTGTCCGGAGCCGGGAACCGCGAGGACCAGCCCAAGGGCAAGCAGCAGGATCAGTCTCTTCTGACGCATCGTCCTGGTCCGTCTATTCGCTTCTCTCCACCTCTGCCGACGGTTCCTTTATGCCAACCTCATCGCGCAGGCGGTGGGCTTGTGCCGCCTGAATGAAACTGGTGAAGAGTGGGTGGGGGGAGAGGGGTTTCGATTTCAGTTCCGGATGGAACTGGCAGCCGAGGAACCACGGGTGGTCGGCCAGCTCGACGATCTCGACGAACTTGCCATCAGGAGAGAGGCCGGAGAGAATCAGCCCGCCCTCGGCGAGGCGGTCCTTGTAGGCCGGGTTGAACTCATACCGGTGGCGGTGGCGCTCGGAGATCTCGGTCTGACCGTAGATTCGATTGGCCAGTGACCCCTCCCGCAATTCGCACTTGTAGGCGCCAAGCCGCATTGTTCCGCCGAGGCGCTCTTCGCCGAGCAGATCGCGCAGCTTGAAGATGACCGGATCGGGCCCGTCCGGATCGAATTCGGTCGAATCGGCATGGTCGATCCCACAGACATTCCGGGCAAACTCGATCGTCGCGCATTGCATGCCCAGACAGATGCCAAAGAAGGGCTTCTTCTCCCGTCGCGCATAGCTGATCGCCCGGATCATGCCCGAGATGCCGCGTTTGCCAAAACCGCCGGGGACGAGGATCGCGTCGAGGTCGCGCAGCTGCTCTTCCCACCGCTCATCGGTCATGAGCACTTCACTCTCGATCCAGCGAAAATTGACGCGCACATTGTTGGCCAGCCCACCGTGGAGCAGCGCTTCGTTGAGGCTCTTGTAGGAGTCCTCCAGGCCGACATACTTGCCGACAATGCCAATCGTCACCGTCTCGCGCTGGTTGTGAATACGGTGAACGAGACTGGTCCACTGCCGCAGATCGGTCTCGCCAAGCGGCAGGCGCAGCAGCTCGACGATCAGCTGGTCGAGCCCCTCCCGGTTGTAGACGACCGGGACCTGGTAGACCGACTTCACATCCGGAGCGTTGATCACCGCCTCCTGCGGAAGGTTGCAGAAGAGGGCGATCTTGGCTTTGATATCCTCAGGGATCTCGTGATCGCACCGGCAGAGCAGAATATCCGGCTGGATGCCGATCGACTGCAGCTCCTTGACCGAGTGCTGCGTCGGTTTCGTCTTCAGTTCACCCGAGACACCAAGGTAGGGAACGAGCGTCAGGTGGATGAAGATGGCATTGTGTTTCCCGACTTCGTTGCCCATCTGCCGAATCGCTTCCAGAAAGGGCAGCGATTCGATGTCTCCCACTGTCCCCCCGATCTCGACGATCACCACATCGACGCCATCGGCGACATTCCGGACGGCGTCCTTGATCTCGTTGGTGATGTGCGGAATGACCTGGATGGTCTTGCCGAGATAGTCGCCCCGTCGCTCCTTCTCGATCACCGACAGGTAGATCCGCCCGGAGGTGAGATTGTTGGCGCGGGTGAGTCGTGAGCTGGTGAACCGCTCATAATGGCCGAGGTCGAGATCGGTCTCCGCGCCGTCATCGAGCACAAAGACCTCGCCGTGCTGGAACGGTGACATCGTCCCGGGGTCGACGTTGATGTACGGATCGAACTTGAGCAGGGTAATCTTCAGTCCGCGGGCCTCGAGAAGCGCTCCAATCGAGGCCGCCGCGATCCCCTTGCCGAGTCCGCTCACTACTCCACCTGTAACGAAGATAAATTTTGGCATATGGGTTGAATCCAAAAGCATTAGATTACCGGCGGGACCAACCTGCCGTCAATGCTTGCTGATCGAAGTTGGCGGTTGACTGGCGGATACTCTGCGGAGAGGTCGCGGCGCGCGGCACCGGATCGACACTCAACCCCTGAAATAGTGCTGCTGTCTCTTCGCGCCGATCCAGCGAAAGAGCGGGGCAAGGGAGAAACCAAGCCACGGAAAGATGTTGGTCAGGCGGGCAACCCAGCCACGCCAGCGGGGGATGGTCACCTCCATCGGTCGATGTTTCAGGACGTGCTCGATGACCAGCCTTCCAATATCCTCGACCGTCAGCAGGTGGCGCGAGGAGAAGAGCAGCGCCGCCGCGTCGACCCCTTCCTGCGGAGCGAGGAGCGGAGTGTCGACGGCGTCGGGCGAGATGGTCGTCACGAAGATATTCCGCTCGCGCAGCTCGAGCGCCGCCGCCAGCGAGTAGCCCCGGCAGGCATATTTGGTCGCCGCGTAGACGGCCAGTCCGGGGATAGGCGCGAGGCCGGCGATCGAGGCGATATTGATGATGTGGCCGTGGCCCTGGCGGAGCATCTGCCGACTGGCCGTCGCCGTGCCGTGGATGACGCCTTTCAGGTTGACGTCGATGTGTCGATCGATGGTCCGGACGGTTGACTGATGGACCCATTCCGACTGCATGAACCCGGCGATGTTCATGACGACGTCGATTCCTCCCCAGGCGGCCACGGCTTCGGCCATCGCCTCTTCCCACTCCTGCGGATCGCGGACATCGAGCCGGCGCAGCCGGACGCGGTCCGCTGGCCATCCGCCCTGTTCCGCCGCGGTTCGCAGATGCTCATCGTTGATGTCGGTGGCGACGAGGCGGCAACCCTCCGCCACCAGCCGATCGGCAAGATGTCGACCGATCCCGCTCGCACAGCCCGTCAGAAAGAAACGTTCCGGTCCGCCCATTCGGCCTCCTCATTTCGACTTCTCGGGACGATCCAGCCGCCGCTGGCGCGCGGTCGTCACCTCGCGAATCGCCTCAAACCCCCGCGGCGCCGACTCGCCGGGCGTTGGAGTCCGCGCCGCGAGAACCGTCTTTGCCCTTTTGTAGTAGGCGCGCCGGTCGGCCAGCCCGTTCACTCCGCCATTGATTCG
>JBEAVZ010000221.1:0-2641 GCA_041160645.1 Acidobacteriota bacterium | reverse complement strand
GGCAGGCGGCGCGACTGATTGCCGAGGGGATTACCCCAGCCATCTTCCGGACCGATATGGCGGAAGAGCTCAACGAGCAGGCCCGCCAGGCCGGGCAGATTGTCGAGTATCACCTGAAGGTCGATACCGGGATGGGGCGTCTGGGAGTTCGCTGGGACGATGTTCAGCCATTCGCGAGCGAGCTGCAGCGTTTTGAGTGGATCCGTTTGACCGGTCTGCTGACCCATTTCGCCTCCGCCGACGATGCCGCACCCGAATTTACCCGCCTCCAGATTGCCCGTTACACCGAGGTTCTCGCGATTCTGACCAGTCTTGGGCATGAGATCAGGTGGCGCCATCTTGCCAACAGCGCCGGACTGCACGCCTTTCCGGAGGCCCACGGCACGCTGGCGCGGGCCGGCGCAACACTCTATGGGTTGGTCCGGGATGTCCTGGCCCCTTCCCCCGCGCCACTCGATCTGCGACCGGTCATGTCACTCCACTCACGAATCATTCTTCTCAAACGGGTTCCGGCCGGAACTCCGCTTGGTTATGGCGGCAGCTTTACGACGACCCGCGAGAGTCTCATTGCGACCATTCCGATCGGTTATGCCGATGGGGTAAGGCGGGCTCTCTCCAACCGCGGTCGGGTCCTCGTTGGTGGCCGGGCGGTCCCGATCGTTGGCCGGGTCAGCATGGATTTGACGATCATCGATGTGACCGAGGTCCCCGGAGTCGGGGTTGGCGACGAGGTCACCCTTCTCGGTGAACAGGGCGGGGAACGCCTTTTCGCCGAGGATCTCGCCGCTGTGGCGGGGACCATCTCGTATGAGATTGTCACCGGGATCGGCTCCCGCGTGCCCCGCTACTATTGCTGAGGGACGACAGCCGCAGAGTGGCGCGGTCCCAATTCCCGCCACGGAACTTCCGCGAATCGTTCCCCTTTCCCGCCATTCGGTATACACTACGCAACATCGTTTGTTTCAAACATCTTTCTGTGGAGGAACCTTTCGTCATGAAAAGAAACATGATCATGGCTGCAATAGCTTTGACGTTGCTGGCCGTGCCATCAACAATGGCTCAGAACAAGGTCGAGAAGGGCTTCAAGTCCCTCTTCGATGGCAAGACCTTCAATGGCTGGAAGATGGCCAATGAGAATCAGGATAGCTGGTCGATCAAGGAGGGCGCGATTGTCGCCAATGGCCCGCGTGCCCACATCTACTATGTTGGCGACGAGAAGCAGTTTGTCGACTTTGAACTGAAGATCGACGCTATGACCGGCCCGGTCTCGAATGGTGGGATCTACATCCATACCCAGTATCAGGAGATTGGCTGGCCGAAGAATGGATACGAGATCCAGGTCAACCAGACCCATGGCGACTGGAAGAAGAGCGGCAGCATCTATGACGTGGCCAACGTCAAGGATGTCGTGGTCAAGGATAACGAGTGGTACACCTACACCATCACGGTGAAGGGGAAGCGGATCACGGTCAAGCTGAACGATACGGTCGTCAACGACTGGACCGAGGAGCCGGATCGTCAGCCAGGCAAGGATTTCACGCGGATTTTGAGCAAGGGGACGATTGCGCTCCAGGCCCATGATCCAAAGAGCGTGGTGCGCTACAAGAATATTCGCATCAAGCGACTGTAGCATTTCGGCAAGGCCGCACGGGAGTTCGAGACTCAAGTGCGGCCTTAACCATTTTGGGGGCGGGGAAGAGAAGCGGATACAATTTATGGCCCAGGAAAAGATTGAACTTGTGCGTGGGTTGACCCTGACCGATACGACCGCGCTGGTGGTCGGGACGGTGATTGGGACAGGAGTCTTTCTGAAGACGGCGATCATGGCGCAGGATGTCGGATCGCCATTGCTGGTGCTCGGGGCCTGGGTCGCGGCCGGGTTGCTCTCGCTGGCCGGAGCCCTGACCTACGCTGAACTGGGGGCGATGTTGCCGCACGCTGGTGGCGAGTACATCTACCTGCGCCAGGCCTATGGCGAGACGACCGCCTTCATGTTTGGTTGGATGCGTTTTGCCGTGGCCGGCAGTGGGTCGATCGCCATTCTCGGGACGGGGTTTGCGACCTTCCTCGGGGCGGTCTTTCCACTGAAGACGGTCTGGATCGAGCATCAGTACAAATTCCTCGGCCAGACGATCAACTGGCGGCTGGGGACGCTGCAGATGGTCGCGGTGGCGGTGATCCTGGTCTTTGCGGCGGTCAATTGTCTGGCGGTGGCGCTGGGCGGCAAGGTCCAGTCGGCGCTGACGGTCCTCAAGATTGCCGGGATAGTGATCGTGGTTGGTGGAGTCTTCCTCTTCTCAAACGGGGCCTCGTGGGATCATCTGGCGACACCAGCAGGTGGTGCGGGATCGATCGGCGGAGTGGCGGCCTTCGGGACGGCGATGATGGCCGCGCTCTGGGCCTATGATGGCTGGAACAACATGCCGATGGCCGCCGGGGAGGTCCAGAATCCGGGGCGCAATATCCCCCGCGCGCTGATCCTCGGGATGATCGCGGTGACGCTGATCTACTGTCTGGCCAATCTTGCCTACTTCTACGCGCTGCCCTTTGGTGAGGTGCTCACATCGAGCTCGACCAGGTACCGCGATGCGCTGCCGGTGGCGACTAAGGCGGCCCAGACCTTCCTTGGCGAGTATGGCGG
>JBEAVZ010000205.1:0-3157 GCA_041160645.1 Acidobacteriota bacterium | reverse complement strand
GATTGCAGCGCAGCGCCTCTTCCTTGATGGCGTCCATGGCTTGGCGCTTCGTGCCCACAAAGAGGACAGTCTTCTGAGTGCCTTCTCCAGCGAGGGTGGTCAGGAATTTCATCGCCTCTTTAAACATCCGCTGCGTCTTCTGCAGGTCGATGATGTAGATGCCATTCCGCTCGCCGAAGATATACTCTTTCATCTTCGGGTTCCACCGGCGAACCTGATGCCCGAAGTGGACTCCCGCCTCGAGCAACTCTTTCATTGTTACAGTAGCCAATTCTTCCTCCTGGTCGATCTACCCTCGCGCCGGTGAAACAGCTCAAACTATGGCCGCTGGCGAATCGGATAACCGATAATCAGCGGGTAATCAGCGGATAATCAGCGGGCCAGTCTGTGGTTAACCGGTGATCAGGCGGTAATCAGGCCTGAATTGCCGGAGCTGGTCTGCTGGTCTGACACTGGCGAACCCACCTTGACGGTGCTTGAGGTCCGAGACTGCTTCAAGAGCGGCGATCGGGGGGATCCGACGTTTCCTGGTTATGTACTCATCATCCACGATGAGGCCGATCGAATGCTCTCAACCAAGGCCGTGAATGATAATGGGTTAGGGTATTGCCGTCGCTTCGCTTCCGACGAGTCTCTCCAGATGAGAGACTCGCCAGAGTTGCCAGATTAGCGCTTTGAGAACTGGAAGCGCTTGCGTGCACCCTTCTGTCCGTACTTTTTGCGCTCCTTGGCCCGTGGATCACGGGTGAGCAGTCCGGCCTTCTTGAGCTTCTTGCGCAACTCGGCGTTGAATTCACAGAGAGCGCGGGCGATCCCGTGTCTGACCGCTCCGGCCTGACCGGCACTGCCACCGCCAGCGACGTTGACGAGCACGTCGAACTTGGCCTGGGTGTCGGTCAGCTGCAGCGGCTGACGGATGATCATGCGCAGCGTCTCATTCTTAAAATAGTTTTCGATCGTGGTCCGGTTGACCTTGACCTCGCCGGTGCCAGGGCGCAGATAGACCCGGGCGGTGGCGCTTTTTCGTCGACCGGTACCGTAATACTGTAAGTCGGCCACTTTAGTGATAACTCCAATGATTGAGTGATAGTTACAACCCGGCAGGGAGATCGCAACCTCGCGGGCGGATGAGCCGCTGGCTGGGGATCGAACCTTTCGGATCAGCGAGCCGAATCTGCGAGTCTTATCCGTTCTAATTGAATTCAACTGATCTAATTGAATTCAACTGAGTCAAAGCAACTTCAATTGAATCTGCCCGATCCGGCGCGAGCCGGAGGCTGGCGGCGAATGGCGGAACGGATGAGAGGAGGTGGGGGCGCCCACCTCTCTTGCCCCTTGGCTATCTGGCGTTTACGGCAAGAGGTGTCGGCTTCTGAGCTCCGTGCGGATGCTCGGCGCCGGCATAGACTTTGACCTTGCTGGCCATGGCCCGTCCAAGTCTGGTCTTGGGGAGCATACCCTTGATGGTCAGTTCGATCAGTTTGACCGGGCGACGGGCGAGCAGGTCTCGTGCTGAGATCTCCTTGAGTCCGCCGGGCCAGCCGGTGTGGTGACGGTACATCTTGTCATTGGTCTTATTGCCTTTGAAGACAACCTTCGCGGCGTTAATGACAATGACGTGATCGCCGGTGTCGATGAAGGGAGTGTAAGTGGGTTTGTGCTTACCCATGAGAATCTTGGCGACCTCACTGGCCAGTCGACCGACGGTCAAACCGTCCGCATCGATGATATGCCATTCACGATGTTGCTCAAGCCCCTTACCACTGGGAAAATAGGTTGACATAGTCATCATCTCCATAAAAATCAGAAAAAGAAGCGAACGTAGAGAATAAAAAATTGATTATGGTGTGTCAAGTTGTCCCGGGCGAAACTGGACCGTCAGTTGCACAATCCTCCCGGAGGCGACCACAGATGTTCTGGCGACCTGGTCAAGCCGATCAGGATTCAAGCCAAATGATCAAGGGGGGAGCGCGTCCCGTGCGAGTGATTCGGGGTGATTTGGCTCGCCCCGGAGCTCGGTTTGACAAATCTGCGGCGACGTCGGATCATCTGCTTCTCGCACTGTTATAATTCAACTTTCGTTGGGACTGGCAATTATTCAGATACAGATTAATCTGGCTATGAGCCTGTTTGGCTACTAATCTGGACGACGCAGTGTTGGGAATCACCTCGCAACCGTACTTGCAGGTCGGCCAGGGGTGTTGATGGTTCGAGTAAAAGTCGGGTTTGTTCCACACCACTGAATGGGCGCGAGCAAGGAGAGGCGAATGGGCCGACTCCAGCTTGCGGGCGGGGCCGGCCAGCGCGAATTGTCCGGTCGGGGCGGTTCTTAACTTGGGCCCGCACCATCACCTGACAAATCCAGACTGACCATCTTGTTTACCGCGGAGACTCAGGCAAAACTCAGCAGACGATCGAGAATCTGATCAGGAGATCCATGATAATGACGAAGTCGATGCCCAAGTCACTCAACGACATGTTTGGCATGGCCATTGGGGAGTTTGGAAACCGCGAGGTCTATCGCTTCAGGCGAGATCGCCGGTGGTATGGCCTCACTGGGGTAGAGGTAAGGGAGAGGGTCGCGTCACTGACGCTCGGGCTGCATGATCTCGGAGTCACGAAGGGGGATCGCGTCGCGCTCCTCTCTGAAAGCCGACCCGAGTGGAGTCTGACCGACTACGCTATCCTGGCCAATGGGGCGGTCAATGTCCCGATCTACCCGACCCAATCGCTCGATCAGGTCGATTTTATTCTGAGGAACAGCGGGGCAAAGGTCCTCTTTGTCTCTGGGGGGCGGCAGCTGAAACGGATTCGCCCTGTCCTCGCGAATATGACGGATGATGAGCGCCCCCGGCTGGTCGTCTTCGACGGAGATGGCGGGGACGAGTTGGCGGGAATGAAGACGCTTGACGAGCTTGCGGCGCGCGGGAGCGAGCTGCGGAGCCAGTCGCCCGATCTTTTGCCGACTCTCGCCGCGAGCGTGACCCTCGACGATCTCGCCACCATCATCTACACCTCGGGGACGACTGGTGTCCCCAAGGGGGTCATGCTGACCCATCGCAATCTGGTCTCCAACATTATCGCGGCCGGAGATGTCTTCCAGCTCCGTGATTCCGACATTGCCCTCAGCTTTCTGCCGCTCTCGCATGTCTTTGAG
>JBEAVZ010000200.1:0-4876 GCA_041160645.1 Acidobacteriota bacterium | reverse complement strand
CACCACCTTCCGTTTCACTTTCTCTCTCCCGCAGATGGCTGGGGTGGCCGCCCTGGCGGTCGTGCTGATTACCGTCACGGTGCTCAACTTCCGTGGGCAGAACAGTGAGATGGACTTCACCCGCCTGCAGGGCGCGTTGATTCGCGAAGAGATGACCAAGAAGGCGGAGATCGACCGGAAGATGGCGGCGATCGAAGAGCGGAAAGCCAACTGGGATCCGGCCTTCCGGGCCGATTTCGAGCGGCAGCTGAACCGGATCGAGGAGTCGATCAAGCAGTGCCGCAAGAACCTTGAAGCTTCGCCCAACGATCTCAACCAGGTCCAGCGCATGCTCGATCTGTATGAAGAGAAGCGGCAGCTTCTTGAAGATGTTGAACGCTTAAAATGGTAAAGGATCCCCTATGTTCGAGTGGATGAAGGCGGGCTCCTCCCCGTGGGGTCCGCCAGCGAGCGCCCCCGTCCGGCTCTTCTTTATCGGCTCATTATTCCTGACCGTCTCACCTTTATTGATTTTGCTGGGCATGCCCCTCGTGGCACAGGCCCAGCCCTTCACCCGCAGTTTTCACATCGCGCCGGGCACCGGCGAAGTGGAGGTGATCAACCAGATCGGAACGATCCGGATCATCTCGACCGATACCCGGTCCGACCGCATCTCTGTCCACGCCAAACGCCTCAGTGGCGATTCCCGGATCAACAGTCTGCAGAACAGCTCTGGCAAGGTGATCATCGAAGTCGGTGGTCGCGGAACGGTCGAGATCGAAGTGGTCGTGCCGGCCGTGGCGCGGCTCGACCTGCTGACATACAAGGGAAATATCGAGGTCAGCAACCACATCGGCCAGATTCGGGCGCGGATCGTTTCGGATGGTGATATATTCTTCACCGGCCTGCGGAGCACCAATGTCGAAGGGCATAGCCACTATGGCAACGTCCATTTCAGTGGCGTGCCGGTCAACCAGGGTGACTACCGGTTCAAGTCCTTTGCTGGCCGGCTTGATGTGAAGTTCCCCTCCAATGCCGATTTCAAGCTCTCGGCAGCGACGCACCAGGGTGGACTCGATCTGGGTGATTTCCCATTGAAGTACGACCACCAGATGAGCGACATCGTCGAAGCCGTCTCCGGTGCAGGCCGATCGAAGGTCTATCTCTGGACACAGGAAGGTCAGATTCGTCTCCACCGTCTGCTGTAGACCTCGTCACATCCTGTCGCAGGAGGTTCCGTGGTCTATTCAGCACTGGTTAAGCAGATCGACAGCTGGTCCCGATGGCGAGCTGACCATTCCCGACCTGATCGTTTTGTCGCGCTGACGACCTTCCTCGATCGAACCCTGATCGTCACCATCCTTATTTTTGGGCTGGGAGTGGCCCATTCGATCGCCGCCGCGCAGATCGCCTATCTGACTGGCGTGCTCTGCTGGCTCGGGCGTCAGCTGCTCGCCCGGTCCTCGCGCCGCGAGAGCGGGATGTCCCCGTCACGACGGCGCAGTCCGCTGCTCCTCCCTCTGCTCTGCTTCGCCCTGCTGACGATCCTCTCGGCCATCTTCTCTTATGCGCCGGAGATCAGCCTTGTAAAGAGCAAGGCTCTCGGGCTCTTTCTGGTCTTCTTTCTGATCCACCACAATCTGACAAGGCGTGGCGCAATCGTCTTCACGTGCCTTCTCTTCGTCTCCAGTCTGATCGGGGTCGGCTACAGTCTGACTGAAAAGCTGGTCGGGCGGGGGATGGTGATCGAATTCATCGATCGGCAGAGCCCGCTCGCCGGAAGTGGTCTGCAACCGGGTGATGTGATCTGGATGATCGCCCGACGCCGCGTCGGGAGTCCGGAGGAGATGCGTGAGGTGATCGCCGGTCATCGGGTCGGGGAGCGACTGAGTGTCGAGGCGCTCCACGCGGGAGATCCGGTGCCGGTCGAGCTGACAGTGACCGAGAGTCTGCGACTCTCCGCCGCCGCGCTCGGCATTCGTGGCGGAGAGTCGTCCCGCCGCTTCCGGGTCTCCGGCTTTACGCGCCAGTTCATCACCTATGCTGAACAGATGCAGTTGCTTGGACTTTGGCTGATCGGGCTGCTGCTGGTGGGTGGGCTGGTCGAACCGCGCGTGAAGTGGCTGGGAATGATGGCCCTGCTCCTCTTCGTGAGCGGGCTGATCCTCACGGCGACGCGAAGCGTGATCGCCTCATTCGTGGCGGCGCTGGTGATCGGCGCTCTCCTCGACGGGGGCCGCCGTACCCTCCGCTTGGTCATTCCGGGAGCGCTGCTGATCGCGGCGCTCGGGATGCTGACCGTCGTCACCGCGCGTCGGGAGCTGATGGCCCGGTTGAGCGACGACAGTGTAGCGCGGCGAATCGGCTACATGCGGGCCGGCCTGCAGGTGGTCGCGGCGCATCCGGTGCTCGGAGTCGGCCTCGACGCGCACAAGAAGCACTGGCGGGAATGGGGCTTTCCGGGAGACTACGTGACGCACACCCATTCAACGCCGATCCAGGTCGCCATGGATCGCGGTCTGCCGGCGCTGGGATGCCTGATCTGGCTGGGGATGGCGGCCGGGGCCGCGATGGCCCTCGTTGGGTTTTCACTCAGCGCCACCATCAACTACAATTTTGGAGATTCCGAGACGCTCATGCTGCTGCTCGCCATTCTGGGTGCGGCCGGGGCTGGCCAGCGTGTTTGGCCTGATCCGGATGAGCCGCAGCGGATCAACAACTGAAGCAGGTCGGACAGACCTGACCCTATTTGGCAGATATGGCTGGGAGAAAGTTACTCTACATCGTCACGGCGCTGGTTCTTCTGGCGCCCATCCTCGTCACCGGGGTGGCCGGTCAGACGACCGCGCTGCCGGAGGTCGAGACGATCCGTCTCGACACGAGTCTGGTCGTCTTCGATGCCCAGGTGATCAATCGCCGCACGGGTGAGTTCGTCAATGGGCTGCGGGCCGCCGACTTCATCCTTCGCGACGATGGAGTAGTGCAGGATATCTCCCATTTCAGCCAGGACCGGCTGAATCTCTCGGTGATCCTGCTGCTCGATCTGAGCGGAAGCGTCAGCCCCGTGCTCCAGGAGATCCGCCTTGGCGCTCTCGGCGCCCTGAGTCGACTCAAACAGGCAGACGAGGTCTCACTGATGGTCTTCTCGTCAAAGAGCGAGCTGCTGCAGGACTTCACCCGGGACCGGCGGGTGATCGTCGACCGGATTGGACAGATCGAGAAAGCGCCGGTAATCGGCCAGGGCACCTCACTCTTTCAGGCGCTCAGTGACGCCGCCACGCACATGAGGCGAAAGGCGAGCGGGTCGAGCCGACGGGTGATCATCGTCATCACCGACAATGTGGCGTGGGACTACAATTCAGCTGTGCTTGGTGAGGCGGAGGTGGCGCGCCAGATCCTTGACTCGGGGAGCATGGTCAGTGGGCTGGTCGTCGAAGGTTCGCTGACCCGCACCGAGAAGCTCTTCCGGCGCGATCGTGACGGGCGTGACATCTACCGCCGAAGAATGACGATCGATCCCTTCATCGATCTGACCGGCGGGGAGATGGTCAGGGCCAACCCGGCGGAGGTCTCCAACCAGCTCGCCCGGCTGGTCGATCATCTGCGCAGCCGCTACAGCTTCGGATATACCCCAAAACGGGAAGGCAACGCGGTTGGATACCACCAGATCAGACTCGAACTGACGGAACAATCGGCCCGGCGCCTCGGTGAGGTGATGGTCAGAACCCGGCGCGGTTACCGGATTGGCGATCACTGAAACGGCTCTCCGCGGCTCCCGGCTACTTTCCCTTCAGCCAGGCATCGGTCGTCACCACATCGACTTCGACCTCGACCCGCGTCAAGAATTCGCGCGCACTGGCGATCATCGTTTGGGCAACCAGCTGCTCGACCTCCGCCGCGATGGGCATCGCCGCCTCGACCACCAGTTCATCGTGAATGGCATTGACGATCCGGGCATCCTGCCCGGCATTGAATCGCTGCAGCGACTCCTCGAGGAGGCGGATCGCCCGCTTGAAGATATCCGAAGCAGTCCCCTGGATGGGGGCATTCTTGCCGACGCGCCGCAGCGCGGCCAGCTGCTGCGGATCGTGGGGATCGAGCCGGAAGATCCAGAGTCTTCCGGAGGCGGTCCGGGCCTTCCCCTCATCGACCGCCCGCTGGGCGGCCTCCTCGAGCCAGCTGGCAACGCGGGGATAGGCGGCGAAGTAGCGCTCGATCAGGCTCGTCGCCTCAGCGACGCTCGCGTCGAGACGACTGGCCAGCCCCTCGGCGCCCATCCCATAAATCAAGCCATAGTTGAGCCCCTTCGCATACTCGCGTTGCCGCTGCGTGATCTGATCGAGCGGCAGACCGAACATGTCGGCCGCCGTCTGGCGGTGGAGGTCAGCGCCGCGATCGAAGGCGCCGAGAAGCGCCTCGTCACGCGAGAAGTCGGCGAGAATCCGCATCTCGATCTGGGAGTAGTCGGCGACGATGAGCTGACAGCCGGCCGGAGCGCGAAAGCAGGAACGGTACTCGGTGGTGTGCGGAATCTGCTGCAGACTCGGCGAACTGGAGGTCATCCTCCCGGTTGGAGAGCCAATCTGTCGGTACTCCGGGTGGAGCCGCCCCGTCACCGGGTTGATCATCTCGAGAATATTGTCGCCAAAGGCGGAGAGGTTTTTGCTGAGATGGCGATGGCGCAGCAGCGTCGCGACAATCGGATGATCCGGAGCGAGCCGCTGCAGCCGCCACTCGCGTGTATCATCGACCTCGATGCCCAGATGGACGAGCGCGTCACGCACCTGGGCCGGGCTGTCGAGATTGATCGGCTCCGGATCGCCAAAGAGCGTGAACTGGCGGGCCGCACCGCTCAGCGCGGCCTGCAGCTCCGCCTCGACTCCGGCCTGTTCAGAGC
>JBEAVZ010000141.1:0-5565 GCA_041160645.1 Acidobacteriota bacterium | reverse complement strand
CGCCAGCTCGGCCGGGTTGTTGGCCTCCCAGTTCTTCTGGGGGGAGAGACGGATCCGGGCGCCATTAGCTCCACCGCGCATATCGGTGCCGCGGAAGGAGGAGGCCGCCGCCCAGGCGGTGCGGACCAGCTCGGAGTTGGTCAGGCCCGAGGCGAGGATCTTCGCCTTCAGTCCCGTGACATCTGTGGCGCTGATCAGCTTATACTCGGCCTTCGGCAGCGGATCCATCCAGATCAGCTCCTCGGCCGGCACCTCGGCGCCAACGTAACGTGAACGCGGACCGAGATCGCGGTGGGTCAGCTTGAACCAGGCCTTGGCGAAGGCGAGGCGGTACTCTTCCGGATTGTCGAGAAAACGACGCGAGATCTTCGCATAGCTCGGATCGAAGCGCAGCGCGAGGTCGGTCGTGAACATGATCGGCGTGTGCTTCTTCGACTTGTCGTGGGCATCCGGGACCGTGTTGGCCGCCTGGCCGTTGGCCGGAATCCACTGGGTCGCTCCCGCCGGGCTCTTCGTCTTCACCCACTCGTAGGCGAAGAGGTTCTGCAGGTACATCGAGGTCCACTTGGTCGGCGCGGCCGTCCAGGCGCCCTCGAGTCCGCTCGTCACCGTGTCGCCGGCATTGCCGCGACCGCACTTGTTGTTCCAGCCCAGACCCTGGTTCTCGATGGTCTCCGCGGCCGGGTCAGGCCCGACGCAGTTGCCCGGGTTGTAGGCGCCGTGCGCCTTGCCGAAGGTGTGGCCACCGGCGATCAGGGCGACCGTCTCCTCATCGTTCATCGCCATCCGCCCGAACGTCTCGCGAATGTCGCGCGCCGCCGCCAGCGGATCCGGGTTGCCATTCGGCCCCTCGGGGTTGACGTAGATCAGACCCATCTGCACCGCCGCGAGCGGATTGGCCAGCTTGCGGTCGCCGATGTAACGCTTGTCATCGAGCCACTTCTTCTCCGGACCCCAGTTGACCACCTCGGCCTCCCAGTCGTCCGTCCGGCCACCTGCAAAGCCGAAGGTCTTGAAACCCATCGACTCCATAGCGACGTTGCCGGCGAGGACCATCAGATCGGCCCACGAAATCTTCTTGCCATACTTGGCCTTGATCGGCCAGAGCAGCCGGCGCGCCTTGTCGAGGTTGGTGTTGTCCGGCCAGCTGTTGAGCGGCTCAAACCGCTGCTGACCACCATCCGCGCCGCCACGACCGTCGAAGGTCCGGTAGGTTCCCGCGCTGTGCCAGGCCATGCGGATGAAGAAGGGGCCGTAAGTGCCGTAATCGGCCGGCCACCAGTCCTGCGACGTCGTCAGGACCTTGGCAATATCGGCCTTCAGCGCCTTCAGATCGAGCGTCGCGAACTCCTTCGCGTAGTCGTACTTCTCATCCATCGGATTCGAAGTCTGACCATTCTGCCGCAACGGGCTCAGATCGACCTGGTTCGGCCACCAGAACTGGTTGCGCGTCGGCTCTCCCTGCCCCTGCGCAAAAGCTGCCGGAACGACGGTCAGCGACTGTACAGCGATCGCGGCCACCGCAAACATCGTCATCAGCTTCTTACTATTCATTAATCTCTCCTTGGTCGTATTCACTTTCATTCAATCGATTCATCTGTCTGCCAGATTCAATGAATCTGTTTCGCGACTTCCTGCAAGCTGGATAGATTCTCAATTATGGCCCTCCCGGACCCTTTTAGCTATCCCTGTAAGGGGGGGGGGCCCTCTACTGGCGGGCTATTTTTATCCCTGCGGGCTATTTGGCCCTCCAGTGGCTGGCCCGCCTGTCCCGCCGGACCAGGCAGCACCCGAGATGTGCCTCTGCTCTGCCCACGCAGGCTTTAACTTGATTAAACTTAGACTGAATCTAAATACATCAACTAACAAATCTTGTCAATAAAATTTATAAACAGAGTTTGCACGCAAATTTCAGCCTTGGCATCATAACCCACGCGCCGCGATTCCGGAACTACCAAAAGTCTGCTTTTTATATGGCGGAATATTGCAAAAGCGTGTTTGCGCCTTCCCCGTCGGTCGGTTGCGGGGCGGGATGGAGCGGCGCGCCCGCAACAGCCCGGATCAGATTTTTGCTGAGACTCGAATCAAATTTAGAAAATACTAAAATGCAGGCATTAACCCGCCTCTGCACAATCTTTTACACCGATTCCTGTCTGTTCTGAGGCAGAACTTTCCGGATCAGGAAGAAGGAGAGGATGACGACGGCGAGACCGAGGCCGATCTTGGGATAGTGTTGTTTGAAGAGATCGGCGGCGTGTTCGCCATACTGGACAGCCATCCAGCCTTCGAGGGAGTAGCGGACGGTTCGGCCGATGGCGATGGCGATGAGAAAGCGCCAGACCTTCATGCGGAAGACGCCGGCAGAGATGAGGAAGAGTTTGAAGGGGAAGGGTGGCGGAAGGAGGGCGCCGACGACGACCGACCAGAGATCATAGCGGTCCATGAGGCTGGAGACGCGGGCAATCTTTTGCGGATCGAAGCGGCGGAGGGCGGCGTTGCCGGTGCGGCGACCGATGTAATAAGGGATGAGACAGCCGAAGGTCGAGCCGATGATCGCCGCGGCGACATAGATCGGCATCATGGCGTGGTTGAGGTGGGAGAGGGTCATGACGACGGCATCGGGTCCGCCGGGGAGCGGAATCATCCCGGCATCGAGGAACGCGATGAGGAGGATGCCAAACGTGCCGAGGCCGACGAGGGCGACCTGCATGGATTTGAGAAGACTGCCAATACCCAAGAGAAGCGTTTTCATCAGTATCAATCCGGGATAGTGTCCGTGACAGTGTCCGTATTGGCCAGGCGGGCCGCTCTTCGCGTGCGTTGGATGATGAGCCAGCGGCTGGTCAGGACGATCAGGAGCAGGACGAGAATGGCGCCGAGGATGGCGACGACGTGTCGACCAAGCCAGTCGATCATCTGGCGGACCTCGTCACGGAAGAACCAGGCGAGGACACCCCAGAAGTAGTAGCGGAGGGTCCGGGCCAGCATAATAACGATGGCAAAGCGGGTTGCCGGGTACCCGAGGACTCCGGCGGTGACGACGAAGATCTTGAAGGGCATGGGCGGGGGGAGGAGGGCCGGAATGATCAGCGCGACCAGTCCCCAGCGGTGATAGATGGATTTGACCCGTTCGAGATGGCGGGGATGGAAGCGTTTGGAGACAAACCGTTCCCCGCGTCTCGCGATATGGTAGAGAATGAGGCAGCCAAAGACGGAGCCCAGGGCCGGAAAGAGGGGAAAGTAGTAGACCTCGTTCGGGTTGTTGGCGACCCGGGCGACGGTGATGTAGTCGTTCACCTCCGGCAGGGAGAGGAGTGACGAGTCGAGCGTGCCGATGACCACCATGAGGGGAGCGGCAAGGCTGACCGGCATCGTCACGACCTGCCGCGAGATCTCGAGAAACCACTCCTTGAACCAGTCGAACATAATCCCCTTCACAATTGCTGCCGGTGCGAAATGCGCTGGCCTCAGAGTCGGCGCAGAAAACTCTTGCCAGGAAGCTGGATGATTCTATCTTTCATTTCCAGACCAAGCAATGCATTCATCATCTCGGGTGAAGAGAGTTGGCTGGCGAGAAGGAGCTGGTCGATGTGCGCGGGGGCGTCGGCAGAGAGCAGATCGATGACGATCTGTTCGGCCGGGGTGAGAATGACCGAATCGATGTTGGTCTGGACGCCCTGGTCGGGGTGGGCGGGCAGGCCGAGGAGGCGCTGTCGCAGGTCGGTCGGCAGCTCCTCGAGGACATCGCGGGCGCACTGGATCAGCTTGGCGCCGTCCTTGATGAGGTAGTTTGGACCAAACGAGGTCTGCGAGGTGATATTGCCGGGCACGGCATAGACGTCGCGCCCCTGTTCGGCGGCCATGCGGGCGGTGATCAGGGAGCCGCTGTGTTCGGCGGCCTCGACGATCAGGACGGCAAAGCAGAGGCCGCTCAGGATGCGGTTGCGGTAGGGGAAGTTCTGCGGAAGTGGGGGAGTGCCGAGCGGAAACTCGGAGATGATCGCCCCGGCGGCGGCAATCTCGCGGGAGAGCGGGTGGTGTTCAGCCGGGTAGGTGGTGTCGAGGCCGGTGCCGACGACGGCGAGGGTCAGCCCGGCGCCCTCGAGGGCGCCGCGGTGGGCGGCGGCATCGATGCCCCGGGCAAGGCCAGAGACGATCGTCAGCCCCTGCGCGGCGAGGTCGCGGGCGAGGCTGGCGGCGGCGTTGACGCCATAGCTCGACGAGCGGCGCGAGCCAACCACGGCAAGGCAGGGCTGGGCGATCGCCTCGCGCCAGCGGCCACGCAGGTAGAGGACGAGCGGGGGATCGGGGATCTCGCGGAGGAGCGCCGGATAGTCCGGATCCCCGAGGGTCAGCAGCTCGATCCCCAGCGGCGCGAGCCGCTCGATCTCCTCGTCGGCCCGCACGAGCACTTCTCGGTCGTGCAGGTCACGGATCGTCTCCGGCTTGAGCCCGCTCCGTTCGAGCGCGAGGCGCGAGGCGGTAAAGACATTCGATGGATTTCCAAATTCGCGGAGTAACTGATTGGCGGAGCGGGGTCCGATGCCCCGCACCATATTGAGCGCCACCCAGTCGGCTGTATCACCAGGCATAGCGGTTCTTCCTCCCAATGGCTTCGTTGTTCGATGGGCGCCATTATACGGAGGCCGGGGTGGAAATCCTATCAAAATCTGCCGGACGGGCGGAAACTGGAGGGCGATCGCAGGGCAATCGCATTTTGAATTCGCTTGACAATAAGGGGATGGAAGATAGGACTAATGGGACCTATAGGACCTATAGGATTTTTTGTCAGATGAATCCAATCGGCCTTACAAGTCTTACTGATTCCGGTCTTACTAATCCTATTGGTCCTATCGGTCCAATTAGTCCTATTGGTCCTATTAGTCCTATCGGTCCCAACAGTCCTACCGGTCTCACCTGTCCTATCAACCAACCCATGCCTGTCAGATGAGTTTAAAATGCGATGGCCCTGAGGGTGAGCGGATTGTCTTGAAACAGGGGAAGAGAGGGTGGAGACGCGTGTTTCGATCTCAGATTCTGGATCAGTGGCCGCCCGTGGGAATTATCACCGGTTAGGGAGTTGCCGAAAACAGAGTCAAGTTAACAGACCTTCAGGTAACAGACCGTGCAACGGAATCCCCTGAACCTCTCGTTCAGGGTGGGCTTATAGTGACCACTTGACACGCTCTGCGGCGCGAATAAGTAAATGTGTGTAGTTTGTGATTGCCGCTCGATCTTGGGTGCGAAGAGGTTATCGAAAGGGTCGATTGCTCACTGGGTACAATCGACCCTCTTCGTACCAAAGATCGAGTCGAGCGATGGCGACGGAGCGTTCCTTTGAAGGTGACACCTCGTGCTGCCCAACATCGGCAGATCTTGCCGACGGTATAAGTAAACACAGATTGCTGTATTTATTCCAGTCTTTTTTTACAAAAACGCAATTTTTTTTGCAGGCCGGTCCAACGGGTGGAAATCCGGGACCAAAAGCCTCTTTTTTAGCCAGTCCGGCTCCGGAAAGGAGACCGGAGAAGGGACAGAAAGAGGACGACTCTTTCTGCCCGGGGA
>JBEAVZ010000091.1:0-9404 GCA_041160645.1 Acidobacteriota bacterium | reverse complement strand
CAGCTCGCGATCGTTGAGAAACTTCCAGATGTGCCGGTAGAGCCCCAACCCGTAGGGGGTGACCAGCGCCGCGAGCAGCGAGAGCAGCCCCACCCCGCCATAGGTGACCAGTGGCGCGCGGAGCGCCGCGACTCCCCGCTCGCCCTGCCGGAGCATCTCGATCACTTCACCCAGCCCATAGACGGCGAGGATCGCGAAGGTGATCGCAAAGCCCCCGTGGATATTGGCCCAGCCGACCACCAGTAACGGCGTCAGATAGATCCAGCGCGTGCGGCCCCGCCGGTAGCTCTCGACCAGCGCCAGCCAGATGATCAGGAACAGGATCGAGAAGAGATGGGGGCGCGCCAGCCAGTGGACAATGCCACAAATGGCGGCGAAGAGCGCCACCACACTGGCGAGGAGCGGATCACTGCCACGCCTGATCATGACCTGGTAGAGCAGGCCAAAGGCCAGGAGGAGCACGATCAGGGCTCCGGCAACGACGCCGGCCAGGCCGCGTGACTGGTGAGCCAGGGCCATCAGCACATCAGCCAGCCATTCCCACGCAAACCACTCCTTCCCCGCCATACTGAAGGAGAATGGATCGGTCCGCGGCACCTGGCCCGTCGCGAGAATCAGTTGACCGTTGCGAATATGCCAGCCCGTGTCGCTGTCGAGCAGAAACCGCCAGCTGCTGATCAGCAACAGATAGAGGGTCAACAGAAAGGTGAAGCTGCCAATCGATGGAAAACACCAGCGAATGACCGGACCTGTTCCGGATGTCTCGACTCTCTTTCGTTGACTCAAGGCAGCAGTGGCTCCCCTCTTCAGATTCCGACTTCCAGCTGGTCGCCAACCTTCAGGCAACGACTGGAGATGGTCCCCGGCTCAAGTTCGAGGACGCTGTGCGCAGCAAAATGTGGTCTTGTCAAACGGAACGGGCGGAGGTTCTCAACCAGCCTGACAATCCGCAGTTCTCGGTCGAGAAAGATCGCGTCGATCGGATAGAACATCCAGAAGGTATGAATGCCCTGGCAAGGTCGCAGCCAGAGGCCGGAACCCGGCGCGAGGCGACGGGTAAACATCAATCCCCGCAGCCGGGTCAGAAAAGTATTCGCCAACCGCACATTGGCCGCCACAATCTCACCCGACGGCTGAAGAATGATGCTTCTCTCTCTCCGCCGCGGATGAGCCTGGCGCCGACTCCGGGGTGGCGCCTCAGACATCCCAGTCATCGTCGCGCTCACGCATCCGTCGGCGCACGACAATGACGCTGAGGATCGCGGCGATTACGAGCAGAAAAGCGATAATAATGTAGTTGATCGTCAGATCTGGCCTCTCACCCGGTGATTGCAGAAGCAGGGCGAGCAGAAAGTGCACGAACAGGACCATTGACTGGCCTCCTTAACAAATAGTGATGTTGTTACTCACCCGTCACTCCGAGAAGCTCGGGGAGCTTGATCAGCGCCGGCCCCATCAATACTATCAGGAGCGCCGGAAAGATAAATAAGAGCAGTGGAAAAATCAACTTGATTGCCGCCTTCGCGACCATCTCCTCCGCCCGCTGGCGCCGCTTGGTGCGCATCGAGTCGGAGAAGACACGGAGTGAATCGGCGATCGATGTCCCGAAACGATCGGTCTGGACAAGCATGGCGACGAGCGACTTAAGATCGCCCACCCCGGTCCGCTCCCCGAGATTGCGCAACGCCTCATCCCGCGGCCGGCCGGCCATGATCTCGCGGTTAGTGGTCGAAAGCTCTTGCGCTAGCGCCGGCTCGACCAACTCCATCTCCCGCCCAACCCGCTGCAGCGCGGCGTTCAATCCGAGGCCCGCCTCGACGCAGACCACCATGAGGTCGAGGGCGTCCGGGAGCGACCGGGTGATCCGCTGCTGCCGCTTGGTGATCCAACGCGAGAGCATGAAGGAGGGCAGGAAGAGTCCAAAACCGAAGGAGACCAGAATGAGGCCCAGGGTCGACCCATCAAAACCTCGCCCCAGAATGACCGTCAGCAGGAACGTGACCACCATGGGGGTGAGCAGGAAAGAGCCGAGGGCGATCGCGCGGTAGATCGTCACCGCGTTCTCACTCAGATGACCGGCCTGGATCAATCGCCGGCGGAGGCGACGGACATTCTGTGGCGAAGGCGGCAGCAACTCGACAATCGGCTTGGCGATGCCCACGAAGACATCGGTCATCACCTGCTGCTGCTGTGGATCCTCGGTGAAGCTGCCAGGGTTGATCTCCTTCAGCCGGTCCTGCAATGGATTGGCCGGTCGGATCAGAAACCAGTAGGCCGCGAGAATCGCGCTGCCAACCGTCAGGCCAATCGATGCATAAAAGAATAGTGCTGTCAGATCCATCTTGACTCCTCGACCTCGTTCTTGCTCGCCAACGCTCCCGACTGTACCCAACTTTACCCAGCTTTAACCGAATTTAATGGTATGCCGCTCATACTTCAACATCAACAATCTTTCGAATGATCATCCATCCCACAATCTGCATGCCGATTCCCGTCCCGAGAATATAGATCCCGTTCGGATGATCGTAGAGCGGCTTCATGTAGCCGGCATTGACCAGATTGATCCAGAAGAAGAGGAAGAATGGCAGGGCGCTGACGATCATGCCGGAGAGGCGGGCCTGAGCCGACTTGACGCGGATCTCGCCCTGGATCCGGAATCGCTCGCGAATGGTATGGCTGATGTTGCGCAGCACCTCGGAGAGGTTTCCGCCGATCTCCCGCTGGATGAGCACCGCGGTCACGCAGAGCTTGAGGTCGAGGATCGGCACCCGCTCAACGAGATTCTCGAGAGCGACCTTGATATTCAGACCCATGTTCTGCTCCTCATAGGTCTTCCCAAACTCGCGGGCAATCGGTTCCGGCATCTCGGTGGCGACCATCTGCAGGGCGGAGCTGAAGCTGTGGCCTGCCTGGAGCGACCGGACCATCATCTCGAGCGCGTCGGGCAGCTGCTCGATGATGCCGTTGAAACGTTTCCGCCGTTTCTGGAGGACCAGCATAAAGGGCACAATCATGACCGTCAGGGTGACGATCAGCATGGCGATCATCGAACCAGAGAAGAAGAAGGTCGTCAGCCCCACCAGGAATCCGGCCACCAGACTGGCGATGACGAAACGATAGACCGTGATCTTCAGATCGGCCTGGCGCAGAATATTCTGGAGTCGGTTGAAGATCTCGAACCGGATCAACATCCGGTGGATGAGCGGGATCGTGCTCAGCAGCTCTTCGCGAATGATCGCGATCTCGCGGCGGCTCGCCCCACCACGCTCTTGGACCAGCTTCTTCAGCTGATCGTTGACCTTATTCCGGTAAGCGTCGGTATCGCGGCTGACAAAGAAATAGATGGCCACCGTCAAAAAGAAGAAGGTCGCCGCGACAAAGATTATCTCAAGGTAGAGCAGTGTCATATTGCTAATCGATTAACCAAGCCATTCTCAGGCGACCAGTCCCCTCCAGGGTGGCCAGCTGACTGGGACTAGAACGCCGCCTCGAAGAGCTGCGGCGGCAGCTTGAAGCCAAACTGTTCGAGCCGGTCCGAGAAGCGGGGACGAATCCCGGTTGGCCGGAACTGGCCCTGCACCTCGCCCCGCACCCCGACGCCGGTCCGGACAAACTTGAAGATCTCCTGCATGGTGATGATCTCGCCCTCCATGCCGATCACCTCTGAGACGCTCATCACCTTGCGGGTTCCGTCGCTGAGACGCGAGACCTGGAGGATCAGGTTGATCGCGGAGCAGATCTGCTGACGCATCGCCTTGTCGGAGATGCGCAGGTTGGCCATGGCGATCATCGTCTCGAGCCGGGCCAGCGCGTCACGCGGTGTGTTGGCGTGGATGGTCGTCATGCCCCCATCGTGGCCCGTGTTCATGGCCTGGAGCATGTCGATCGCCTCTTCGCCACGAACCTCGCCGACGATGATGCGGTCGGGTCGCATTCGGAGAGCGTTCTTGAGCAGCGAGCGCTGGGCAATCTCGCCCCGCCCTTCGATGTTCGGCGGGCGCGTCTCGAGCCGCACGACGTGTGGCTGCTGCAGCAGCAGCTCCGCCGAGTCCTCGATCGTCACCAGACGTTCATTGTGCGGAATGAAGCCGGAGAGCGAATTGAGCATGGTCGTCTTTCCGGCGCCGGTTCCACCCGAGATGAGAATGTTCAGTCGCGATTTGACGCACGCTTCGAGGACCTGCACCAGCTGTGGCGTGAGGGCCTTCAGATCGATCAGATCCTTGATCGTCAGCGGTTCGGACCCAAAGCGACGAATCGAGAGGACCGGACCGTCGATCGAGAGGGGCGGAATGATCGCGTTGACGCGCGAGCCATCCTGCAAACGGGCATCGACCATCGGCGATGATTCGTCGATTCGGCGTCCGACACGGGAGACGATCCGGTCGATGATCTGCAGCAGATGCGCATCATCACGGAAGGCGATATTGACCTTCTCGAGGCGGCCCCGGCGTTCAATGTAGACGCTCCGCGCTCCGTTGACCAGAACATCGGAGATCGTCTTGTCAGCGAGCAACGGCTCGAGCGGCCCGAGGCCGAAGATTTCATTGAGAACGTCGGTGGTGATCGACTCGCGCTCCGAGCCGTTGATCGGGACGTTCTCCTCATCGAGAAGCGTCGCCAGGACCTTCCGCACCTCTTCGCGGGCGATGTCGGCCTCGAGCTTCCCGAGTTTCTCAAGATCGACCCGATTGATCAGGCGGCGGTGAATCCGTGCTTTCAGATCGTTGAGAGCGCTGTTGTCAACCGGCAAGGATGGTATCCCCGTCCCCGCCTGCTGACTGTTGATCCTGTTTGTGAGTATTTTTGTTTCAGCCATCGTCAATTACCAGATTGGCCTGTGATTATCTTCGTGTCTAAATCACGGAGCCAGCAGCTCGTCTATATTTAACATCAACCAGTTTGATACCACACAGTCAGGTTGTCTTAAAGATATCCGTCAACAGACCGGTCAGTCCCCGCTGTTTCGGCGGCTTGGTCTCTTTCCCTCTCTGCACAGGATTACCCTCATTTTCACCCACTTGCTGGCGCTGCCCCGTCAGCTTCTGGGCGATGACCCCAAAATCGTTGATGATCTTCGAGGGGGTCTTGGAGAGGACGAGCGGCTCACCAACGTTGATCGAGGCGATCGCCGCGTGATAATCGTTCGAGATCGTCGCAAAGATGCTGGTTTCGAGGACCCGTTCAACCTGCTTCTGTTCAAACTCCGGAGTCCGCGAGAAGCGATTGATGATCACCTTGATCCGATTCCGGTCGTATCCGAGCCGGGTAAAGATATCAAGCGTCCGCTTCGCGCTGCGGATCGAGGGGATATCGAGCGTCAGAAGCAGGATCAGATCATCGGCGGCATCGAGGGCGCCAATCGTGATCTCATTGAGCATTCGCGGCGGATCGATCAGGACATAATCGACCTGCGTTCGGAGGAGGGCGATCGCCCTGGTGACGTGCTCGACCTGGATATCCTCATCCTTGCCGATCTCGGTCGGGGCGGCGAGCAGCGAGATCAGCTTCGACCGCTGGGTCAGGTAGTTGGCGAGCAACTGCTCATCGAGTCGGTCGAAGTTGCGGACGATGTCATGGATCGAATAGCTCGGGTCAACCCCCAGGTAGAGGGGCTGATCGCCCGCCTGGAGATTGAGGTCAACGACACAGGTTCGATTGCGGTTGAGCTTGGCGAGACTCGCCGCAAGGTTGGCGGTGACAAAGGTTGTTCCGCAACCACCCTTGCTGGCATAGACGGCAATCACCCGTCCCTGGTGCGGCCTGTCGGGGGGACGCTTGTCGATCAGCTTTTCGAAGACCTTCTCAACCTCGGGCTCCGCAAATGGCTGGCGCAGAAATTCGGAGGCTCCGCTGCGGAAGGACTGCAGAATCACCTCGGTTGAATTGTCTTCACTCGAACAGACCACCGCCGTGTCGGGCAGATCACGCCTGATGCGCTCGACCATCTGGAAGGAGTGGTTCAGATCGCCACTGAGCAGAAAGAGGGCCACCTGCGGACGAAGCCGGTTCAGCTCCTCGAGGACCTGCGGCGCGTTGGGGAGCTCGGCGACGATCGCCAGCTGCACCTTGCACGAGGTGCGGAGAAGCATCCGCTCCTGCTGACTGAGGCTCCGTCCAATCACTACGATAGAGATCGCGTTAGACACAGAATTCTTTCCCTCAAAAATTGTCCGGGGTCAGCACCGTGACGCCTCTCGCTTGTCGGCATCCTCACCCCGGTTTTCCCCTGCCAAACAGTTCCCCTGCTCTTCCGGAAGAATCGACGGAAGGTCGATCGACCGGAGCGGCGCAGGTGGTCATTGGAGCAGCTGGGTCGCCATCGGCAGCCAGCTGCGCCGGAACAGATTCTGCTGATCGCTGTCGAAATTGGTCGACGCGATCGGCGTTCCGCCGGCCATGATCTCACGGACGAAGAATCCCTGCAGTGTCCCGTCCGTTGTCACATCCTGCAGATAGAATAGCCCAAAATTGGTCACCCGGAGCTGCAAAGTTCCCGGATTTCTGATCAGCTCAAATGGATTGAAGAGCAGGACCGGAATGATCGTCGCGTGCGAATTGGGCGCCGGATAGACGTTGCTCTTGATAAAACGATGCTGCAGCAGGGCATTGGCGTCGAGCGTATCGGCCGTCCGCATCTTCATCGAACTCAGTCCGATCCGGACATTCTCATAGGCCAGGCCATTGCTGGTTGAAAGGACCGGGATCAGTTCACCGACCCGAATCTCGCCGCAGTAGCCGAAGTTGGCCAGATCGCCGACGGCGAGATTGGCGAAGGTCGATCGCGGGAGCGCGGTCAGATCAGCAATCCGGTAGTAGTCGCGACGCAGCTGCACGAACTTGCCCATGATCGTCCTCGTCCCAATCTCTGATTGGTGGGACGTGTCGCGCAGACCCGTCACCGAAGATCCCATGGCCGTCAGGGTGTCGACAAACGGTGCCGTGTTCCGGGCGCCAGCCGCAAAGCGCGAGCGGTAGTAGTCACCCTGCCGGTCGGGGAGCGGGGTCAGCGCGCGTAACGGATCGCCAACATAGCGGACCGTCTCGCTTGAATCGAAGAAGGTATCGGGAAGCAGGATCGGGCGCCAGCAGGAACCGCAACTGCCGGTCCCGCCATCAACCGGAAAGAGAGAGGCCTTGGCGACGCCCTGAATCGAGACCGTCGGCAGGCCAAAGAGGCTGGCAAAGAGCAGGGAGAGGCGGACGTTGGTGTCGACATTGACCTGTGGGATGTCCCGGGTCAGGTCGACGGTGACCTGCCCTGGCTCGATCACCAGCTGGTTGGGATTGGCGGCTCCCTGCGCTGAATCAGCGTTGCGGCGAACCTGGTTGTATGAGCCATAGAGGATGGCGAGCTCCCGCACCAACTCCTCCTGCCGTGGCATGGAGAGATCCGTCTCGATCGATGCCCGGAGGGCGGAGGCGCCGGCGAGGGCCGCCGAGTCGACCCCATTCTGGAGTTGATTGCGGGCGCTGAAGGCGTACCCGAGATCGATCGAGAGGGAGATCATCCCGAGCATGGTCGTGATCATGACCGCCGTCAACGCGAGAATGGTCCCTCTCTGCCGCTTTCCGATGGAGAGAAACCGCGCACCGCGCCGGCCGGGCCTGGTCACGGGTGGTAGATCCTTCTCTCTTTGTCTCGACTCGTTCATCATCACCAATCTCTGCCTCGAGTCCCCTGCCCCAGAATCTGCTGACGACCTATTCTGCCTATTCTGGTCTGTCTCCAGCCGGACCACCACTGCGGACCACCGCGGGGCCAACCGGCCCCACGACATTCTCCGCCCCCTTCGGGAGAGTGGCGCTGGCAGTAGAGTTGGAATCGATCGTGCCCGGCTTGACGCTCTTCCCCGGCTTGGTGACCGGAGAGGAGGATTCGACCGGCGCCGTCTGCGGAGCGCTCTCCGGGCGGCGCGGAATCGAGTGGCCCGACTCGCCCTCGATCGAGCTGGCCGGCGACATGCTGTTGGGCGGCGCCTGGGTGCTTCCGATCGGTTTCAGTTCACTAACCCCGGGGAGACGCGGCAACTGATCCGGATTGAGCGGCTCGACAATTTTCACCGTCGCCAGGAAGAGCAGCTCGGTCTCGTTCCGGCGGAAGCTGCGGCTCTTGAAGAGCTCACCGATCAGCGGAATATCGCCGAGCAGCGGGAACTTCGAGAGATTGACCTGCTCAGAGTTGTCGATCAGTCCGGCGAGGGCGAAACTCTGGCCGTCGCGCAGCTCGAGGGTCGTCTTGGCTCGCCGGACCCGCAGACCAGGAATCGTGAAGCCGGAGATGCGGATCGCCGCCGTCGTGTCGAGACTCGAAACCTCCGGCTCGAGCTCGAGCCGGATATGATTCTCATCGATGATCGTCGGGGTAAACTGGAGCTTGACTCCAAACTCCTTGTAGATGATCGAGACGGCGCCCTGCCCTGCCGTCACCGCCTGGACGACCGGAATCGGAAACTCACCGCCGGCGAGGAAGTTGGCCTTCTGGCCATGCATAGCAATCAGATTCGGCTCGGCCAGGTCACGCAGCGCGCCGCGTGAGTACATGGCATTGAGAAAGCCCTGGACGACACTTCCGCCAAGAATGCTGCCGACGAAGAGATTGATCGCCGGGCTGGCGGTCAGATCGAGGATTGAGTTCTTCACTCCACCCGTATTGGAGAGCTCGGCGCCGCCGAACTGGGCCGGTCCGCTCGGGCTGATAAAAGTCGGAAGCCGGGTGTTCTGAATCCCGTAGGCCGGCGCAATCTCGCGCAGCACCTGGCGATTGACCTCGGCAATCCGCACCTGCAGCTGCACCTGCGCGGCGTCAAGCACCGGACTCTTGAGCAGATTGGTCACCTTCAGACCCGCCGCCTCGATGATCTTCTGCGCGTGCTCGGCCAGCTCCGGCCGCGTCACACTGCCCGAGAGGACCACCGAATTGTTGGCCTGGCTGAGCTGAATGTTCTCCTTCGGAAAGAGAATCTTGATCTGATTGTCGATGAGGGTCAGATTGACCTGGACGAAGATGTCGAAGATGACCATCCGCGGGGCTCCCGCGGGAGCGTTCTTGGCCCAGACAACCAGGTTGACCTGACCAAAGTTGAGGCCATTGATCATGACCTGGCGGGTCGAGATCGGCACCACTTCGGCAATCTTCTCACCAGAGATCGACACTCGCTCGTAGTCCTCGTCAAGCTCGATCAGCCGCGACTGACCGACCAGAACATCGACCTTGATCGAAGCCTGCTGATTCCGGGCAAACGAGGCCCGCAGGGTCGGACGCTCCTGGGCCAGTGCGACAGTTGAATAGCCGACAACCAGCAGCAGAAAGAGAAGGCCGGACGAGATCCGGTTGATGGTTGAATTGGTTCTCAGTGTTGATCTACGAAACATTGCTTCTCCTCAGTGGGGAGCGTCACCTC
>JBEAVZ010000089.1:0-18949 GCA_041160645.1 Acidobacteriota bacterium | reverse complement strand
GATTGCCATCGGGCGGGCGCGGTGAGGCGCTTCTCTTACCAGCTGTCGCTTGCCCCGCCACCGCCGCTGCTTCCACCGCCGAAGCCTCCCCAGTCACTGCCGCCGCCGCCGCCGCTCCAGTCGCCGCGTCCGCCGCTGCCACCGCCAAAGGAGCCGCCACTGCCATTAAAGATGATCGGTGCGAGCCACCAGAGATCGCTTCCACCGCCACCACCACGACGACCTCCCCCACCGGTGAAGCGTGAGATGATCGAGATGATGATCACGATGATAATAATGATGACCAGGATGGCGAGGGGGCTGATTTTGAATCCGCGCTCCCGGCGGGGCTTCCAGGCAAACTGGCGATCTTCGATCCCCTCGAGGGAGACTTGCCACCGTTCGGCGAGCGTGTCGACGATCGAGCGCGACCCGACCCAGACCGCCTGCGAGTAGTCGGACTGTTTGAGGAAGGGGCGCATCCGGCGCACCAGTTCACCCGCGAGACCGTCCGGCAGGTCGCCTTCCAGTCCGTACCCAACCTCGAGCCGGGTCTTCCGGTCCTCGACGGCGATCAGCAGGAGCGCTCCCTTATCCTTATTTTCACCGCTCTTCGCCCCAATGCCCCAGGCCCGGTAGAGGTCGTTGGCGTACTCCTCGACCATCCGCCCGTCGAGCGATTTGACAGTGACCACCGCGATCTGGGTTCCAGTGCGCGTCTCGAAGTTGGTCAGGAGCGTCTCCAGCTTCGCGCGTGTCGATTCATCAACCACTCCGGCGAGATCATTGACGTGTCCTTTCGCCAGTGGAAACTGTGACGCCTCTCCCCGGCCCCCGATCATCAAGACCAGGAGGAACGCGAAGATTCCCCACGCGGCCGCGGCTCTTTGTCGACTTGGTCTGCTTATCATCTCCATTCACTAAAGTGTATATGACCTACCGGGGAGGCTGTCAATCAATGCCTCGATCTTCATCAACTGAGTGCCCGCCCGGCCCCGCCGGCCAGCTTCGCGCGACCTGGCCACTGGCGCGCGCGACGCGGCCCAACTCCGCGGATCGACCCGGCCTTTTCGGTGTCCGCCGGTCCGGAGAGGGCGGAAGGGGCGATAATTTTAATGATGGAGCGGGGTGGTAAGTCGTTGTCGTAGAATATCTTAACTTGCCTGACCGGGCTGATCGCCCCCGCGCTGATCTTATTTATTGACAGGTGGGTGTGTAAAAGTTACAATCCGGCCGTCATTGGCGTTTCGTAATGCATCACTGGATGTTCTGGTTTCATACTAATTACGTATTACGTATGCGTTGAGGTCTGATTCACGGGTACTACATCACGGGTACTCATTCACGGGTACTCATTCACGTGGATGGATATTTACGGATATGTACTGATTGTTAATGGAAACATACTGTTTTATGATCCCCGATGAGTTGCGTTCGCCCTGCACACCTGGTCTTCTTGAAAACATACTGAGAAACATGGCCAAAACGATTGTCACCCTCCGGTGAGCTTGTCTTACCGGGAGAGGGCGGCTCGATTTGTTAGAGATGGCCCGCGAGGCTGAGAACAATGACAACATCATTAGAAGAGAACGCAATAGAAGAGAGCCCGATAAAGAACCGACACTCTCGTCGCGAGTTCCGAGGCGTCACCCTTGGTCTGACGGCCCTTGCCCTGAGCGCCTTCATCGGCGCTCCGCTGCGCGCCCAGGATCAACAGGGCGCCCAGGGCCAGGGCCAGACGCAGGGTCATACTGGTCTCCCTGGATCAAATACCCGGGCCGCCAATCCATTTGTTCAGCGCATCATCGAAAATTCGAACCTCCATTTTCAGGCGGGTGAAGAGAGCTTCAAGGATGGCAACTTCGACCGGGCGCGTCGCGAATATGACCGGGCCATCGACATCATTCTCGAATCCGGTCTCGACATCCGCACCGACGCCCACCTGCGCCAACACTACGAAACAATCGTTGAAAACATCTTCCAGCGCCAGATGACCCTGCTCGTCATGGCCCCAACCAGTGTCGATCCCGAGGGTGACTCCGGACGTGGTTTTGGAACCCAGGCCTTCTCTGCCTCGCCGCTTGATGAGCTGGCCAGGATCGATCTGACCACCGAAGAGACCAAAGGGGCGACGGATGAGCAGGCGCGCGAGTCGGTCGTCGCCGCGCACCTCGATTTTGGCTTCAAGCCGAACGCGCTCATTCAGAGCTATATCAACTACTACCAGGGCCGCGGCAGGGGAACCATGGAGCAGGGGCTCCGTCGATCCGGTCGCTTCATGGCCATGAGCCGCAAGATCTTCAAGGAAGAGGGTGTTCCGCAGGACTTGGTCTGGCTCTGCCAGGTCGAGAGCGCCTGGTTGCCGAACGCCCGTTCCTGGGCGGCGGCGGTTGGCCTCTGGCAGTTCATCGCCGCGACCGGGACGCGCTTTGGCCTGCAGATCGATTCGTGGGTCGATGAACGCTCCAGTTTCGAAAAGGCGACGCGTGCTTCGGCCCGCTACCTAAAGTTTCTTGCCGATCGTTACGATGGCAACTGGGAACTGGCCATGGCCGCCTACAACACTGGCGAAGGGCGGATCGACGCCGCGATTGCCAAATCGGGCTATGCCGACTTCTGGGAGATCTACGAGCGCGGACTGATCCCGCGCGAGACCCGCAACTACGTTCCCAATATTCTGGCGACGATCATCATCGCCAAGAATCCGCAGCGTTTCGGTTTTGCGGTCGATCCCGAACCGTCGCTGGCCTATGACTTTGTGAAGGTCAACAACCTTGTTGATCTCAAATTGGTCGCCGACGCCACCGACGCCTCACCGGAGCTGATCGAGGCTCTCAACCCAGAGCTGAAGCGGGGCGTGACCCCGCCCAGCAGCGAGTATCTGCTGCGCGTGCCAGCGGGGAAGGGGCGTGAGCTTCACCGGGCGCTCGCGCGGATCCCGGTGGAGAAGCGGGCCTCGTGGCGGATGATGACCGCCAGCGCGGGTGACAATTTTGAGACCATCGCCCGGCGGACGGGTCTCTCCTCTGACCTGCTCGAAGAGGTCAATGGTGGAACGATTCCGGCCGATCGCAAGATCGTCGTTCCGGTCAATGGGCGGGTGCGCAATGTCGTGCTGACCAGCGCCCGCAACGATAACGATGACGAGGAAGAGCCAGTTCGGCGGGGCGCCGCTTCGAAAAGGGATGGCGCGACGTCGGCCAGGTCGGGAAAAGTTATTACTTACCGCGTCAGGCGTGGTGAGACGCTGGGCGATATCGCCGGCAAGTACAACACATCGGTTGGAGCGCTGATCAATCTCAACGGGATTGGTCGAGGCTCCAAGCTTCGGATTGGTCAGGCACTTAAGGTGCCGGTTCGCTAAGAGCATTAATTCTCCTTTCAATTACCGCACGGAGTCGGCCAGGTTTTCTCCTCCTTTCCCTGGCCGGTTCCGTGTTTTTTTGTCTTTTGAGGCAGAAAGAAAGGGCCATTCCGCGGCGTGGAGATCGACGATGGACGTGGCTGCCGATCTGTTATAAGATCGGGCTGTTTCGTGATTGAACCAACGGGAGAGTGATACTCAGCATTCAGATCACCGTGCCCGCCACCCCCTCTCTCTAACATCTTCTGACTTGTATCGGGAGTACATATCTGTCTCCGGGAGGTGGTGTGCCTTGTTATACAAAACATTGAGTGCGGCAGTCTTTGGTATCGATGCCGAGTTGGTCGAGGTGGAGGTCGATCTCGCGCCGCGGGCGAGCGATGTCATGACCGATCCGAGCGTGGTTGTGGTGGGCTTGCCGGATATGGCCGTGCGCGAGAGCCGCGAAAGGATTCGCGCCGCGATCATCAACTGTGGTTTCGCCTTTCCATTTATGAAGACGACGATCAATCTGGCGCCGGCCGATGTTCGCAAGGAGGGGTCAGCCTTCGACCTGCCGATTGCGGTCGGGATTCTCGGAGCCAATGGCGAGTTGGAGCCAGAGGTCCTGCAGGAGAGTCTGCTGATTGGCGAGCTGGCGCTGGATGGGCGGATCCGGCCGGTGCGCGGAGCGTTGCCTATTGCCGTGGCCGCGCGGCGCAAGGGTTTGAAGCGGCTGCTTCTGCCGGTTGAAAATGCACCGGAGGCGGCGGTGGTGACGGAGCTCGATGTCTACCCGGTTCGCGAGCTGCGCGAAGTGATCGAGCTGCTCAAGGCGCCGGGACAGATCCCGCCCATGCGGATCGATCTGGACCATCTGTTTGGGGGCGCCGACCACTACCTGATCGATTTTCGCGAGGTGCGGGGCCAGTTGCATGCCAAGCGGGCGATCGAGATTGCGACGGCTGGCGGACACAACATTCTGATGATCGGGCCACCGGGGTCGGGAAAGACGATGCTTGCCAAGCGGATACCGACCATCCTGCCCCCGATCACCTTCGAGGAGGCGCTGGAGGCGACGAAGATCCACAGTGTCGCTGGCTATACCGATGCCCGGGGGCTCCTGACGATTCGCCCCTTTCGATCGCCCCACCACACGATCAGCGATGCCGGGCTGATTGGCGGCGGCACCATCCCCCGTCCCGGCGAGGTGAGCCTCGCCCACAACGGGGTGCTCTTTCTCGATGAGTTGCCGGAGTTTGAGCGCAATGTGCTCGAGGTGCTCCGCCAGCCGCTCGAGGACCAGAAGGTGACGATCAGCCGTGCCGCCATGTCGCTCACCTTTCCAGCTGGTTTCATGCTGGTCGCGGCCATGAACCCCTGTCCTTGTGGCTACTACAATGCGACTACCCGCGAGTGCACCTGCACCCTGCCGATGATCAAACGCTACATTGCCAAGATCTCCGGGCCCTTGCTCGACCGCATCGATATCCACATCGATGTCCCGGCGGTCAAGGTCCGCGAATTGGCGGAGGCGGAGGCCACCGAGGGGTCGCCGGAGATCCGCACGCGGGTCGATCGGGCGCGGCGCATCCAACTGGAGCGCTTCCGGCGTGACCACGTCTTCTGCAATGCCCGCATGACCTCGCGCCTGATCAGGCGCTACTGTGAACTGGCCGCTGGTCCGCAGAACCTGCTCGAGCGGGCGATCAACAAGTATGGGCTCTCCGCGCGGGCCTACGACCGGATTTTGAAGGTCAGCCGGACCATTGCTGATCTGGAAGGGGTGGAGGCGATTGGCGAGGCGCACATCTCGGAGGCGGTCCAGTACCGGACGCTCGATCGGAACTTCTGGTAGGTTGGAGGGGCGGGAACAGCCATGCTGACGGCGGCTCCCGCCCTTGCTGCTATTTCAGCCACTTCTCGAACCCTCCAGCACCGTGGCGTGCCAGAGCTCGCTGTTCTGCGGCTTGAGGATCCAGTGGCCCTCATCCGGAAAATAGAGAAGCTTTGATGGCACGCCCTGGCGTTGCAGCGTCGTGAAGAGCTGCAGCCCCTCCCCGATCGGCACACGGTAGTCGAGTTCGCCGTGAATGACGAGGGTCGGCGTCCTGAAGTTCTTCGCCGCGAGGTGGGGAGACCATTTGGTGTAGAGTTCAGGGTTATCCCAGGGATTGCCTTTGAACTCGAACTCGGTGAACCAGAGCTCCTCGGTCGCCCCGTACATGCTGGTCAGGTTATAGACGCCGGCGTGGGACATCAGCGCCTTGAAGCGATTGGTGTGGCCGAGAATCCAGTTGACCATGTACCCGCCATACGAACCACCGGCGGCGCCAAGACGGTTCGGGTCGACGACGCCCTGGGCGATCAGATGGTCGACCCCCTTCATCAGATCTTCATAGACAGCGCCGCCCCAGTCGCCGCTGATCTGCTCGGTGAAGGCCTGACCATAGCCGGTCGACCCGTGCGGATTGATGGCGGCAATGACGAAGCCGCGCGCGGCCCAGAGCTGCGGATTCCAGCGGTAGCTCCACGAATCGAGCCAGGCTCCCTGCGGACCGCCGTGGATGAGCAGGATCAGCGGGTACTTCCGCGTCCGGTCGAAGCGGGGTGGCTTGACCAGAAAACCGTGGATGCGGGTCTGGCGCGCCCCATCGTACTCAAACTCCTCGACTGTCCCCAGCTCGAGCTGGTTGAGGAGCGGTTCGTTGGTTCGCGTCAATTGACGCAGATTCGCGCCATTGCTCTCACTGGCAAAGATCTCGGTGGGCAGCGACATGCTGCCGCGGGTCAGGGCGAGGGTGCGTCCGTCGGCCGAGAGGGAGATGCCGGTGTTGGTCGAATTGCCGTGAATGAGCTTGAATTTCCCCCCACTGACTGGCACGGCCCAGACGGGTTCCCGCCCGCGATCCTCGGCAATGAGAATGATCTGTTGGCTGTCGGGCGTCCAGAGCAGGTCGCCGACGTTGCGGTCAAAGCCGACCGAGAGTTCACGGATCGCTCCGGTCTGCCGATTGCAGAGCATGAGCCGGAAGCGGTCGGCCTCGTAACCGTTGCGCTCCTGTGAGCGGTAGGCAATCCACTTCCCGTCGGGTGAATAGCGCGGGGCGGTGTCGGAGCCGGTGTTGGCAACGGTCATCCGTTTTGCTTCGCCGCCCTCGATCGCGACGGTAAAGATGTCGTTGTTGGTGCTCAGCGCCTCCTGCGGCTCAATGTTCCGGACGAAGGCGATCTCCCGTCCGTCGGGTGAGAAATGGTAGGCGGTTGGATCACCGAGTGAGAAGGGGGGGACATCGTGATCACCCGGGGTCAGATCGCGTGCCGGTCCTCCCGCCGTTGGAACGATGAAGAGGTGGGTACGGCGGCCACGTTTGAAGCTGTCCCAGTGGCGGTAGAGCAGGCGGTCGGCAACCACGGCGCTGACCTTGCTCTTCGACTCGGCGTCGGCCCGGGTGGCGACGCAGGCGAGGTCGCGGCACTCCGGGTAGACCTCGGTGCTGAAGGCAAAATGGCGTCCATCAGGTGACCAGATGAAGTCGGCGACGCCGAGCGGTACATCGGTCACCCGGCGCGGATTGCCTCCGTTCGCCGCCGCAACGAAGATCTGTGGCGCTCCATCCCGGGTCGAGAGGAAGGCGAGCTGGCGGCCATCGGGCGACCAGCGGGGGCTGTCGTCATTGCGCGGAGAGGTGATCAGTTCGGTCGGCGCTCCGCCGGCGGTGGGGACCGTCCAGATCGACCGTTTTCCGCGGTTAGCGGTCTTGTCGACCACCGTCACGACATAGGCGACCGTCCGTCCATCGGGAGAGATCTGCGCATCGGCGAGCCGCTTCAGGGCGACCTGATCGTCGAATGTGATTGGACGTCGACCCTGGGCCGGGACCACCGCGACGGAAGAGGCCAGGCCAAGGAGGAGGATCGACAGGGAAAGGATGCGGAGTTGTTTAGTCATTGTTACCTCGCAGTCAGATCGATAAGTTAGACAGAGATTGAATTGTAACACTGGTGACCGGGGGGCGGCTCCAGTCCATCCGGTGGAAATTCGGGCGAGCGAGCGACCGCGTCTACTGCCACGCTTGGACATTCCAGGCTGTCCGGAGCAGACAAGACGGCAGGCCGGCGGATTCTGCCCAGTATTTGTGGCTCAATGTTTCTGGCGTGAATGGGTATCGAACCAGGCAAAGATCTCCTTGAGTGCCGGACCGAAGACATTAAAATGGTCACCCTCGGCGATCTCGTCGAAGCGGATCTCGATGCCGAGTCGCCGCCCGGCGGCAACCATGCGCCGCGACTCCTCGATTGGGACGGTCCGATCCCTGACCCCATGGGTGACGAGCCACGGGATGTGGCGAATATTCTTCAACCTGGCGGTGATCAGGATGCTGCCCAGGCCGGAGACCGGGGCCAGGGCGGCGAAGATCTCCGGATGGTTGGCGGCAATCGACCACGTTCCATACCCACCCATCGAGTGGCCGAGCAGGTAGATGCGGTCCGGATCGATCCGGTAGTCCCGCTCCATCTGCCGGAGCACTTCGAGGACATCCTTCTCGGCGTTGCCAAGGTAGAGGGAGGTTGGGCCGCGCCCCTTCGGACACGCGATCAGGTACCCGTGGGCTTCGGCGATCCGCTTCAACTCCCCATTCTGCCGGCCCTCGAAGAGGCTGTTCTCGTCGCCTCCCCAACCGTGGAGGGCGATGGCGAGAGGCCACCGCTGGTCGTTTTGATGGGGTGGGCGTCCGTTGGATTTCTGCTGGTAGGTCGAGGGGACAAAGATCCGGTAGGGCTGAAGAGTGCCGTCAACTTCAGAGCGGTAGGCGAGGTGGAGGTCGCCACGCTGCCGGGTGAGGGGATTCTCGCCCCGGGCGATCGATTCAAGCATCTCCGCCGCCCGTTCGAGGGCCGCCGCCGGGTGCTGTCGCTCAACCGGGATCGTCCCACTATTGAGCAGCCGCAGCAGATCGATCGTGTACTCGATCTCGGCGAGACCGCTCAGCAGCTCCGGTTTTTCCGTCCACGAATCACGGCGGCGAAGTTCAGCCAGGCGGTTCGCCAGTTTCTGGCTCCGCCGGTAGATTCCCCGCGCGATCGCGATTCGCAAGGGTTTGAAGATCGATTCCTGTTCACCCCCGGCAGGGAGATAGGAGACGGCCAGCACATACTCTCCATCCGGCAGCTCCGGAACGGTCATGGTGACGCGCCGCCCATTGGCCAGCCAGGCGGGGTCGTCGTCGAGTTGGGCCAGTTCGCGCACGGTCCGGTAGCGTCCGTTGACCGTCTCGCCGATTGCGATTGTCCCCGTGAGCCGCTGCGGCAGCGGACGTGTCGGGACAAAGATGCGACTCAGGGTCACCTCGATCGCCTGACCCGGCTCGAGGATGACCCGATCCGCGGTGACCTTCAACGCCGCGCCAAGTTCCCGGAAGGCGCTCCACTCACGCCCGCTGAGCAGGGCCAGTGCATGGGAGAGGTGGCGGTGGGCTTCGCCATACTGCCCGTCGCTCGTCGCGTTGCGCGCTTCCATCTCCAGCTGGTCGAGCTGGCGCGCCAGCTCGACCGATGGCGTCGTGCTGTTTCGGGCGGTGCGGTAGGCAATATTGAGTTGGAGGACCGTTGAGGCATCCTGGGCGGATGGCTCCACCCAGGGGACCGGGACGATAAGGAAGAGCAGCAACGAAAGCGCGAGGCGCCGGTGTGGCATCGGTTTACTAGTTGCCTGTTGAGCCGAAACCTCCCGCCCCCCGTTCGGTCTCGGCGAGGTTCTCCGCCCATTGGTATTCACAGGGGGCCGCCTGTTCGATGATCAGCTGGGCGATGCGGTCCCCAGCCCGCAGTTCGACCGGCTGCGCCCCAAGATTGATCAGCAGCACGTTGATCTCGCCGCGGTAATCGGCATCGATCACTCCGGCCAGCGTATCGATGCCGTGTTTGACGGCGAGCCCTGAACGCGGCGCGACCCGACCATACCACCCTGGCGGGATCTCGACAGAGATGCCGGTCGGCACCAGGCGACGTTCGCCCGGTGCCAGAGTCGCTCCCTCGACGCAATGGAGGTCGGCGCCTGCCGCGGTGGCTGAACCACGCCGCGGCAGGGACGCCCCTTCACGAACTGCCAGTACCTTGATCGCGGGGAGAATGTTTGTTGAATTATTGGTCATTTATGGCAGCGTCTTGATCCGGATGTTGCGGAACTCGACCAGTGAACCATGGCCAAGGAAGCCAATGTAACCCTTTTTGTTCTTGATCCCCGGATGCTTCTCGATCACCTCTTTCTCTTTGACGAGGCCAAGATCGAAGTCGAGAATAACCACCCCATTGAGGGTGACCCGAACGTGGTTGCCATCGGCCATGATCTCCTCGGTGTTCCATTCCCCGGCCGGCTTCAGGAAACCGGTCCGGGCCGGGGCGACGAGATAGATCGATCCGTGGTGCTGCTCTGACTTGATCTTGCCTTTGTACTTCTCGTGGCCATCGTCGAGAATCTGGACCTCCATGCCGACATAGGCGGCGTCGCCATTGAGCGGGGTCCGAATGCCGATGCCGTTGTTTCCACCCGGCTCCGTCTTGAATTCAAAGCGGAAGATGAAGTTCGAGTACTCTTTGTCGGTGAGCAGGTTGCCGCCGCCCTCGAGCGGGCAGACGATGGTTCCGTCTTTGACCACATAGCCCGGACCACGACCGCGCACGAGCTGCCAGCCCTTGAGCGTCTGGCCATCGAAGAGCTTGACGAAGCCGGCCTCGTCTGCGCTGGTCTGACCCAGTGCGACGAGTGGTGAAAGAGTGATTGCGAGGACTATTCCCAGAAGCGTCTTGTTCATGTCGTCTGTTCCTTACTTTATGTTTATGGAGGGGAAGATGGTTTCTTCTCATCAGCCGCTGCCATCATCGCAGAGGCTCACTTGATCGTCAAGAAAGCGCTCCGGACTCAGGCGAGCGACATGGCGACGACCCGGGCGACGCGTCGTCCGAGCAGGGAACCGATGATGTTGCCGGTCCCGTTGTAGCCACCGATCGCCCAGACTCCCGGACGAACCTGCTGACTGATCGGCACGCCAGAGCGGGTGTAGCCGACCGAGGCTGCCCAGTGATGGGTGATCGGGGCGGTGACCCCCAGGTCTTCACGCAGGAATCTTTCGAGGGCGATCTGGATGGCCGGCGACGGGGTCGATGTCGTCGTCCACTCCGCGTCGCCACCCTGGTCTCGAAAGCCACCGAGGGCAATCTCGCCCCCCGGCAACTGCTGCCAGTACTCATAGCCCCAGCGGCGGTAGACTGGACGGGGAAATGAGACCTCGGGCGCCGGGGCTGTGGCGAGCATCTGCAGGCGGGCGGTGCGGACCTGCCCGGCCAGCTCCGGGAGGACTATCTCGAGACGCCCATCGACGGCGACAATCACGATGCGGCAGTCGATCACGCCGTGTGGCGTAACCACCTGCTCTCCGGAGATCTCCAGCGCCGGCGTCTCTTCATAGAGCGGGATGCCCTCGTTTACGAGCGCCGTCGCCAGGTGACGACAGCGCGTCAGCGGCTGGAAGACCCCGTCGCTGGGGATGAGCAGGCCGCGCCCCTCCGGTCCCTCATACCAGCTGGCCGGCCACCCGTCCGCCTCCATCGCCGCCAGCTGGACCCGGCAATCTTGCTCCTCTTCCGGTGAGGCGGCGATCCGCAGCGAACCGGTCCGTCTGACAACCTCCGGCCAGCGTTCGACCAGCCGGTCGATCTCGGCGAGGGTTGCCGCATAGGTCTCGCGCGCCTTCTCCCGTCCAATCGTCTCGATCGAATGGTGGTAGAAGGCGGCGCTGCCAGCGAGCAGGAACCCACCGTTGCGCCCCGCGGCGCCGCCGCCAACCTTACCGGCATCGATGCCAATGGCCGCGATGCCGCGACCGGCCAGCTCTTCGAGACAACTCAGACCTGACCCGCCCAGACCAACTACACAGACATCGGTCTGCACCCTTCCCGCCAGCACTGGCAGGCCGTCCCACGCTGATGTGTCCCAGATAGGGTTGTTCATTATCATAGACCGCAATTCTACCCCAATCGGCCCCTCTCAAGGCAGCCAAATCCCGGGCCGCGGAACCCAGGGGGATTCGCTATTGTTCGCATCTTCTTGTCGCCGCTCTTCATTTGCGGCAATATGCCGACAAGAGTTCTCATAATCAGCGGTGAGTCTGGCCGGGAGAGGCCCAAATGAGCCAAAGGAGAGACACGTGAAGAGACTATATGTTCTGCTCGCCCTGCTGTTCGCCGGCGGAGGGTCGATCGCCCTCTCGCACGCGCAGCAATCACCAAACGCCGCCCAGCCCAATCCGGGGTCCACTCTGGGGATCGAGAAGGTCAGGGATAATCTCTATCTGATCACCGGCGCCGGCGGCAACACCGCCGTCTTTCTGACCCGGCAGGGGGTGGTGGTGGTCGACACCAAAGTTCCCAACAACGGCCCGGCCATTCTCGAGAAGATCCGTTCAGTGACCAGTCAACCGGTGACGATGGTCATCAATACCCATACGCATTTCGATCACGTCGGCAGCAATGAGGCCTTCACTGGCAAGGTCGAGTTTGTCGCGCATCGCCAGACCAGGGCCAATATGGAGCGCATGCCAGCCTTCCAGAGCGAACAGGGGCGCCAGTTCCTCCCGGGGCGGACATTCGATGACCGGCTGTCGCTGCTCAGTGGCCCCGACCAGATCGACCTCTACCACTTTGGACGCGGCCACACCAATGGCGACACCTTCGTCGTCTTCCCGGCCCTCAAGACGATGCACACCGGAGACCTCTTTCCCGCCCGGCAGACACCGATCATGGACGGCAATAACGGGGGCAGCGGCATTGAGTATCCGCAAACCCTCGCCAGGGCAATCGCCGGCATCAAAGGGGTTGAGACGATCATCCCCGGCCATAGCCCGGTCACCGGGTGGTCAACCCTCATCGAATTCAACGGATTTATCCGCGAGCTGGTCGAATACGGCCGGCAGGCGAAGCGGGCTGGCAAGACGGTCGACCAGGCCGTCGCTGATTTCAAGCTGCCGGAGAGATATGCCGGTTATGGACTCGGCCGACTGAAGGCCAATCTGACGATGGTCTATGCTGAAACCGACTGAGCAACGGACTGATTGGTGATCAAGGGAACTCTTCTCACTCTTGCGCTTCTCCTGGCGGCGCTCCTGGCTGGCCGGGCCGACGCCCACGCCGTCCCCTACAGCTATCTCGATCTCCAGTTTGGGCCGGTCGGGCCGGGCAGCGTCACGGCAAGGCTGGTCGTCCACGCGATCGATCTGGCGGTCCACCTTGGCGTAGACGAGAACCACCTGCTCGACGCTCCAGGTCTGGAGACCCACCGCGAGGCGATCCTCGACCTGCTCAATACCCGTCTCCTCGTCAGTCTCGATCGCCAGCCGGTCCGCGCGCAGCGGCTCCGTCTCGAACCGCACCGTGACCGCCGCGAGGTCGTTCTCGATTTCGAATATGAAGCCACGGTGCCAGTCGGCCTGGCCGAGGTGCGCGGCCCGGTCTTCACCGCCGATCCGCAGCACCAGACCTTCGTCAATCTCTTCGCTGGCGACCAGCTCATGCGGCAGGAGATCCTGACCATCTCCCAGCCGCGGCTTGAATACTTTACCAATACCCGCCAGGGTGTCCGCGCGGTGCTCCGAAAGTTCATCCCCGCCGGCATTCACCACATCTTCATCGGGCCTGACCACATTCTCTTCCTGATCGGTCTGCTGCTGCTCGGAGGCCGCCTGCGCCGACTGCTGCTCATCGTCACCGCCTTCACTATCGCCCACAGCCTCACCCTCACGCTGGCGGCACTCGACCTGCTCAACATCCCGGTCAGCATCATCGAACCGCTGATCGCGCTGAGCATTGTCTATGTCGGAGTCGATAATCTGCTGGTCAAGCCGGGTGGGCGGGATCTGCGGGCCTGGCTCGCGTTCTTCTTTGGCTTCATCCACGGCTTCGGGTTTGCCGGGGTCTTGCGGGAGTTTGGGCTTCCCACGCAGGCGCTTGGCTGGTCGCTGCTCTCTTTCAATCTGGGCGTCGAGATCGGCCAGGCGGTGATCGTCGTCATCACTACGGCGCTTCTCCGAACTGTCTGCCGCCAGCGGCCAAACCTCGCCCGCCCGATTCTGAGCACCGGATCGGTCTGCATCATCCTTGCCGGCGCCTACTGGTTCATCACCCGCACCTTTGGACTCTGAGCCCGATCCGGTCGATCGATGGTCGCCGGCTTACCAGGTGATCCGCGCTTCGTAGCGGTCTGATCCGCCCGCCCGATCATTGATCTGGAGGTGGAGCGTGAAGTTGTTGAATCGTGATGGCTGGTCGATGACGAGGATCTCGGATCGACCGTCACGCTTCTCGACCTGACAGTCGAGTTCCCGGCGGGGTAGGACGACGCTCGCGACAACATCCATATAATTTGGGTTCTGTCCGTTGATCACATCGTAGCGCACCTGGTCTCCACGAATGAAGATGTCGATCATCCCATCGACCTCGGCCTTCACCTCGATGATGTTTCCGCCCCGACCGCCCCGCCGCATGGTCACGCTCGGCAGCGTGTCGAAGTTCATCCCGCGACCGCCACCCGGGCGCGGTCGCCCCCAGCCTTCGCCCGGACGGCCTCCACCTGATCCGCCACCCGGATTGCCTCCGCCCCAGCCGTTGTCACCCGTGAAAGTGTAGCTGGCCGACTCGGGAAAGTCGCCGCGGATGTTGTAGATGCATTCATAGCTGACCGTTCGCGAAGGGCCATTGTCGATCGAGACCTCTGCCTCTCCGCTGATCCGCATCTGCGCGCCGCCGCCAATGCGCTCACGCGCGCTCCGCAGGGTCGACTGGATCGCCGCGCCGCGGTTGTCACGCGAGAGGCGCTGGTTGAGCGCTTGCCGACAGCCCGTCCGGATCTCATTCGTCAATCCCTGGCTGAAGACCACTCCACTCGTTGTGAGAAGAAGCAGGGTAAGGGTCAGTGTTCTCTTGATCATGCGTACCTCCGATTCTGGTCGAGTTTATTCTCTCGCGGCCATCTCCCGCCTCTCGAATATAGCGATAAAACTGGTTGGGCGAAAGGGGGGGCAGGATCCGGAGTTGTCGGGAGGGTCTGTCTCGGGTCTGTTGGCGGAGTGGACGGCTGGAGAGAGGCGCCGCGTCGATCTCGGCTCAGTTCTGCGGCGCGCGGTAGATGAAGTTGACCCGACCGAAGCGGACCTCACATCCGTCACTGAGGCGGGCCGCGGTCACCCGCTTACCCTCGACAAAGGTTCCGTTGCTGCTCTCGAGATCGGCGAGGTGGTACTCGTCGCCTTCATTGACGATGCGGGCGTGGCGCTTGGAAACGGAGGGATGGTCGATCACAAACTGATTGTTGAGGGTGCGTCCGACATTGATCTCGGTCTGGTCGAGGATGTAGGCGATCTTCTCTTCGCCGGTGGCCGAGACGCTCGAGAAATGGGGGCGGGTATCGAGGGTCACCCGCGCCGGCATCTTCATATTGGCCCCGCAGCGGGCACAGAACTTCGCCCCCGGGCGTTGCCAGGTCGAACAGATCGGGCAGAGTTGCTCCTCCTCGGGATTGGGAATGAACGCTCCGCACTTTGGACAGGGGAGACTGGAACTGCCCCGCGCCCCGCACTCCTGGCAGAAACGGCTCGTCGGCATGATGATCGTCCCTTCCCGGTGCGGCGAGGTCTCACGGTGAAAGTTGATTCGCGAGCGCACGCGGATGAAGAGTCCAACCATGGCGACGAGCAGGATAATAAAGAAGATGCTGCTCAACCGCGCGGCAGCCACCAGCAGAATGTCGAAGAGCGAGTGGACCAGCGAGGCCGCGAGCAGGCCGCTCAGCAGGATCGGCAGACGCGCCCGCGCCATGTTTGGAACCGCCTTGGCACTGCTCAGACTGAGACCCCAGAAGGCCGAGAAGAGCGCGTGACCTGGATTGGAGAGCGGTCCGCGCAGCAGAATCAACGTCGGATCATGCTGCCACAGATAGATGATATTCTCAGCCGCGGCAAAACCGAGTGCGGCCGTGGCGCTGTAGATTACTCCATCGAGAGGTTCGTCGAACTCCGGTTTGCGCCAGGCATAGCCGAAGACGACCAGAAACTTGATCGTCTCCTCGACCGGTCCGACGACCAGCAGCAGCACCAGCAGGTGGGCCAGATCGCCGTCGCCAAACAATGCCCCAATCGCCCCCTGGCCAAGCAGGTTGAGCGCCAGGGCCGGCGCCGTCGAGAATGCGCCGAAGACAAAGGTGATGGTCAGGAGCCTTTTCGAGGGGCTTTTGTAGCGACCACGACTCGCGAAATAGTAGATCCAGAGCAGACAAGGCAGCATCGAGACTACCGGAATCGTGATAAAGTCCATGCGTCTTCTCGCCTCTCCCTTTGCTCTCTACTCCTGCCGTTTGACAATGACCATCGTCAGATCATCGACCGACTTGGCCTTTCCGACGAATTTGGCCAGCGCTTCGTCGATCCGGTCACGAATCCCGGCGGCTGAACGATGCCGATTGGCAAGGGCCACCTCGATCATTCGTGATTCGGCGAACTCCTCACCCTCTTCATTCTGACTCTCGGTGGCCCCATCCGAGAAGACGACCAGCACATCTCCGGGCAGAAACTCCACCCACCCCTCGCCATACTTGGCCGCCGGGGTGATTCCCACCGGAAAACCTCCCAGATCGAGCCGCATCACCTCGCCCGAGGAGCGGACAAGAATCGGGGCATTATGGCCAGCATTGATGTAGGTGAGCTGGTTGGTGCGCGGATCGAGCTCACTATAGAAGAGGGTCACGTACCGGTTGGCCGGGCTGTTGTCACAAATATAGTGGTTGATCTCGGTAACCACCTCGCTCGCCGATAGCCGGGTTCGCGTGTGTGCGCGAACCGCGGCGTGGAGCGATGACATGAGCAGCGCGGCGCCGGTCCCCTTGCCGGACACATCGCCAAGGGCAACCACATAGCGCCCGTCGCTGCGGGCGATGAAATCATAGTAGTCGCCGCCAACCTCGTAACAGGGAAAACTGTACCCATCCAGATCGTAGCCGTCGATTGCGGGCGGCCGATCGGGATGGAGCGTCAGCTGGATCTCGCTGGCCACCTGCAACTCGTTGGCCAGTCGTCGCTGCTCCTCGCGCAGCTCGAGGAGCGACATATTTTCGATCCTGATCGCCGCCACGCCGGCAATCAGATTCAGCAACTGCACATCCCGCTCGGTGAAGCGGTTGGTATGGAGCTGGGTATCGACATAGATCATGCCGCTGACCCGTTTCTCGACGGCGAGGGGGACGGCCATGATCGACCGTGACCCTCCGAGCAGGATCGAGTGGCGTTCCTGAAAACGCGGATCCTCCTGGGCATCAGAGGTCAGCACTGAAACGCCGTTTCGCAACACCTGTTCACTGATGCTGTGGCTGATCTCGATCTCATCGATCTGTTCGCTGGCCATCGCCTGTCGGTGCTTGAAGGCCTTGCAGACCAGCTCCGGGCCGTCTTCGCTCTTCTCCACCGCCGACTCGAAGAGCATCACATAGCCGCGATCGGCCCGGACCACCTCAAAGACACAGTCGAGAACCTGTCGCAGCGTCTCCTCGAGCGAGAGCGGGGAGAGCAGCGTCAGGCTGACGCGCATGATCATCGACAGGGTATCGTCCGCCGGACGCGGACCCTCCGCGGGCAGCGCCGTCGCCGGGCTCCCGCCGGCCGACTCCCGCTCGAGTGTCGAGATGATCTCGGCAGCCGAACTCTTGGCCGCCGGACCAATCGTCATTTCCGCCCAGCTCTGGCGCCCCTGGTAGGGTTCATCGGTGAAGAGCAGGTTGGTCTTCCGCCGCGCGGGCGCCGTATCGAGGTGCTCCGAATACTCGATCTCGGTCTCCCCGATCCGAATCAGATCACGATCGTGAAGGAGGACCGGCTCCCCGAGCCGGTTGCCATTGATCATCGTTCCATTGGCGCTGCCAAGATCGGAGATCCAGAATCCATCGCTGCGCCGCCGGACATCCGCGTGGAGCCGCGAGGCGAATGGGTCCTCGACACAAAGGTCGTTTCGCGCCGATCGTCCGATCGTTGTCCGCAATCTCGATAGTTCGACCACCGAGTCTCCATGCTGTGGAGTTGCCCTGACTATTAAACGTGGCATAGGTGTTTGAGCGAGATCACGACCCGGCTCATCCTTATCAAATCAGACTTTCTGATGAAATCAAACTTTCTGTCAGCCGGTGGCTTCAATTTGCGCTGGAAGACCGACCACCTCGCCGCCCGCGCCTGCCACCGCCCCACCAAAAGTTTCCCGGCTGTTGTCCCCGCACCGCTTAGGGATTGGTCCGCCGCTGCTGATCCGCCGCCAGTTTCTGGGTCCGTTTGGCTCCCGATTGGGCCACCTGGACATAACGACCGCGGTCGACTCGCTTGTAGTAGTCGTAGGCCTCCGGATACATCTCCAGACCGTGGTAGGCCGACGCGAGGAAATAGTAGATATCCTTGTCTTCCGGAGTCAACCGCAGAACGATCAGAAACTCCTTGATCGCGGCCCGGTACTCACGAATATTGAGGTAACGCAAGCCAAGATCTCGCCGGGAGGCGACCATGGCCGCCGGATCGGGCTTCTCGCCCGACTTTCCGATATCGAGTGATTCGGGGGGCCGGAAATCGGTGTTGAGTGAGATTCGCGGGGGCTGGAGGGTGATCTCTCCCGGGGCAATCCGGGGCGAGGGCAGCAGGGGCAGCGGCTTGGCCGGGCGCTTCCGGATGCTCCGGACCGGAACGACCGACCCGTTTTGGCGCGCCTGGTAGTTCTCGATCTCCTCGAGAGCCGTCGATGCCTGCGCACTGTTCTGGTCGAGCGCGATGATGATCTTGTACTCGCGATGCGCGCTCGTCCAGTCGTTGCGCGATTGATGGAGCCGCGCCATCTCGAGGCGCGCCTCGAGGTTGCCAGGCGCCACTCCAAGCAGACTGGTATAGATCAGTTGCGCTTCGTCAAGGCGGGCCAGTCTGGCATAGGTGCGGGCCAGACCAAGGAGCACCTCGGGGTCGTCTTTTGTCAGCTGCCGGGCCCGCAGATAGTAGGTGAGCGCCTCCGGATAGTTGCCGGCGCTCGCGGCGCTCGCGCCAAGATTCCGGGCCTCATTGCTCAGCTCGAGGGGGGTGCGCAGGTCGCGTTCATCGTCGCCAATTTTGGCGTTGCCGAGGAGTCGCTCCCGGTAGACGAGGTAGCCCATCGTCGAGATGAGGAGAACGACCACCGTCAGGCCAATCCGCAGCCAGGCTCCGAAGCTCGATCCATTCTGCAACCCCGAGGCATCTGCCAGGACCTGCGCCGGCCCCTGCCCGGCGAGGGGCGGCAGGCTCTCGCCATTCTCGTCCTGATCGCTCCACAGATTGTCCCGCATTGCCGATCCGTCCACTTCTTGATCTTCCGCGTCACGATAAACCCGATCAAGCTTGATGACCTGACTGATCCGCTGCGGATTATCGCCCGCTCCGCTCGCCGCACCTGTCAACCCGCCGGGCGTCCAGACCTGATGATCCACCTCTGCCTCATCTGAAACCTGGACATCCGGGAGGTGGCCTTCCACCGCCTGACCGATGATTTCATTCATCTGATCTTTGTTGTTCATGGCCCCTT
>JBEAVZ010000080.1:0-7762 GCA_041160645.1 Acidobacteriota bacterium | reverse complement strand
ACATCTATCGCCGCGTCGCCGGCAGCGCCGATTCACCACGACGACTCAACAGTGCGCCGCTGAAGGATCCGCTCTATCGCGATCAGGGGTTCCAGTTTGGCCTGAGCTATGAGTACCTGGTCCGGGCGATCTCGTTGCCACCGACGGCGGCGGATGGCGCGGCGGAGGTGACGGGGATCGAGAGCGACGAGAGCCCCCTGCTCCTCCACCTGGCGAAGGATACCTTCCCGCCGGCAGCGCCGCCGGCCGTGACGGCAGCCTCGATCAACCGGGTCGTGAGCATCTTCTGGCCGCTCAATGCCGAGGCGGATGTGGCCGGGTATCACATCTACCGTGCCGAGGCGGAGAATGGTCAACCCGCCACCTGGCAACGGCTCAATCCCCAGCTCCACCTGAGCGGCTCCTGGCGTGACGATCGCGTTGTCGTCGGGCGCACCTACCTCTACCAGATCACCGCCGTCGACCGCTTCGGGAACGAGAGCGTCCGCTCTGAGACCGTCCGCGAAACAGTCAACCAGTAAGCTCCCACCAGCGATCCCGTGAAATCATGGGGTCGGCATCGACTTTTCAATCCATTTTTCAATCCATCGATTATAATGGCTTCGTGATCGAGTCCGGCTGAATTGGCAGCCGGATCCGACCAGGAGAGAACAGGGAGCAAGTGGAGCCAGTAAGAGCAGTAAACAATAAATAAAGGCTCCATTCAGGAAAGGACAGGTCCATGACAGCCCAGACAAGTTTCTTTGAAAATGTCGTCAGATACGTCGATCGAGCCGCCGCTCTGACCAATCACCCCCCCGGGCTGATTGAGCACATCAAGATCTGCAACAGCGTCTACCACTTCGAGTTTCCGCTCCGCCGCTTCAATGAGCGGGGCGAGGAGTACTACGAGGTGATCAAAGCCTGGCGAGTCGAACACAGCCATCACAAGATGCCGACCAAGGGTGGAATCCGCTACGCCCCGGACGTCAATGAGGATGAGGTGAAGGCGCTGGCGGCGCTCATGACCTACAAGTGCGCGATCGTCGATGTGCCGTTTGGCGGGGCCAAGGGCGCCATCCAGATCGACCCGGCGCGGTTTGAGCGGGACGAGCTGGAGCGGATCACGCGACGGTACACCCACGAGCTGGTCAAGAAGAACTTCATCGGACCGGGGGTCGACGTTCCCGCGCCCGACTACGGAACCGGCGAGAAGGAGATGGCCTGGATTGCCGACACCTATGAGGCGATGAATCCGGGAGCGCTCGATGCGCTCGCCTGCGTGACCGGAAAGCCGATCTCGCAGGGCGGCGTGGCCGGACGGCGGGAGGCGACCGGGCGGGGTGTCTTCTATGCGCTGCGTGAGGCCTGCGCGATTGCCGAGGACATGAAAGGGTTGGGGCTGACGCCGGGTCTGGCTGGCAAGCGAATCGTCGTCCAGGGGCTTGGCAACGTCGGCTACCATAGCGCCAAATTCTGTCGCGAAGAGGGCGACGCGATCATCATCGCGATCGCTGAGCGCGAGGGGGCGATCTACAACCCGGCCGGACTGAACGAAGAAGAGGTCTTCCAGCACCGTCGGGCGACCGGGTCGATTCTCAACTTCCCCGGCGCGACCAACATTCCGAACTCGGCCGACGCGCTGGAGCTCGAGTGCGAGATCCTCATCCCGGCCGCGCTCGAAAATCAGATCACCGAGGCCAATGCTGGGCGCATCCACGCGAAGATCATCGGCGAAGGGGCCAATGGTCCAACCACACCGGGGGCCGAGAAGATCCTCGAGGATCGCGGCATCCTCGTCATTCCGGATGTCTATGCCAATGCGGGCGGCGTGACGGTCTCCTACTTCGAGTGGCTGAAGAACCTCGCCCACGTGCGGATTGGCCGGATGGGCAAACGCTATGAGGCGGCCCAGGAGCGACGTCTCGTCCAGATGATCGAGACCATCACTGGTAAGCGGCTCTCTGAACAGGACTGGAATCTCCTCAGCAAGGGGCCGGACGAACTCGACTACGTCAAGTCCGGGCTCGAGGACACCATGGTCTATGCTTATCAGAACATGCGGGAGGTCTGGAAGAGCCGGAAGGAGCTGCCCGATCTGCGGACGGCCGCCTTCTACATCGCGCTCGAGAAGGTCGCCCACGACTACAAGGAACTCGGCGTCTTCCCGTAGTCCTGACCAGACCGGCCGGAATCGCGACAAGCGCCGCGCGATTCCGGCCGGCTTTTTGACGGGCTGGCAAGATTGGGCTGGCAAAAGAATTTGACGGGGATGATGCCGGATCTTTGGCTCTCGACAATTAGGAATGGAAGGCAGGAGTGATCGGACCCACCTGTCTCACCTGTCCCACTGGTTCTACCAACCAACCTCTGTCTCTCAACTTAATTTAAAATGCGATGGCCCTGGGCTGGGGAGTGGTGAGAGTGAACTAGTCGAAGCTTTGGAGCGCGGCCTCTTCGTTGTCGTAGATCTCGAAGATGTCGATCAGGCGGGTGATGCGCAGCAGCTCGTGAATTTTGCGCGGGAGTTGATTGAGAACGAGCCGGCCGCCCGTGTGGCGGGTGGTCGTGTGGCGCGAGACCAGTTCACCTATGCCGGAACTGTCGACGTGGGTCACGCGGTGCAGATCGAGGATGATCTGGTTGTGTCCGTCCTGCAGAAGCCGGGCCACCTCGTCGCTGAGGAAGCGGCTCCCCTCGCCAATGACGATCTTTCCCTCAAGGTCGAGAATAACGACCTTTCCGACGCGGCGCTCGTTAATTACCAATTGCATCATGGCGCGGATTACTGCCCTCGGTCTGGTCCGGGGTCAGCGACTCCCCTTTTGGCTGGCGAGTCTTGATCATGGTCACGACCATGCCCCCCTCGGAGTGGAGCTGGTAGTCGACGTGATCCATAAATGTGCGCATGTAGAGAATGCCACGCCCGGCCGGGTTGAGGAGGTTGAGCGGATCGAGCGGATCCGGCAGGTTGGCCGGATCGAACCCCTCTCCGCGGTCCCGCACCGAGACATGGAAGTTTTCGGGTGAGAGAATGAAGGTGACATCGACCGCCTTGTTTGGGTCATACTGATTGCCGTGTTCGACGGCATTGGCGACCGATTCCCGAACGGCCATGTTGATCCAGTAGACAGCTTCCTCATCGAAGCCAACCATATTGGTCAGACAATCGGTCAGGTTTGTCACAAGGTCGATAAACTCCAGCTGGCTGGCGATGGTCAAGCGGACCACATTTTCCGAGACAGTCATATGTCGGCACATCCCTGAAAAGATGAGTCGACGAGTCCGGGAGGTTCGATGTTTATCGATAAACGCCAATCCAACACTCCGCCTTCCCTGCCCCCTGAACCGTGGGACTCGTTGACTAATTTCATAAAGATCGATCAATCTGCTAAGATGGCGTCGCCAAAGCCCGCGGCGACATCACCTGTCAGAGTTGTGTAACACAGCCGAAAAAGTGATGTCAAGAAAGGGTCAAGCCTGACGGAGACAGGCGGACCAGAGTGGGAAGCGGTCGAAACTGCGGATTTGATCCGGGAAAGCGGGATATTGAGCCGAGTTATGAGCAGTGCAAAGAGTCAGAGAGTGGTGGTGACGGGCAGTTCGCGTCTGCGCGGGGATTTTTCGTTGCCGGGGGACAAGTCGATTTCGCACCGGAGTGCGCTCTTCGCGGCGATTGGCGAGGGGCGTTCGGAGATCAGAAACTATTCGACGGCCCAGGACTGTCAGAGCACGCTCGACTGTCTGGAGGCGCTCGGAGTCGCGATCACGCGATCGCCGACGCTGGTGACGGTCGAGGGAGCAGGTCTGGGAGGATTGCGGGAATCGGCGACGATGCTCGACGCGGGCAATTCAGGCTCGACGATCCGCATGCTCTCAGGAATCCTCGCCGGGCAACCGTTCACGACGCGGATTACGGGCGACGAGAGCATCCAGCGACGACCAATGAAGCGGGTCATCGATCCGCTGACGCTGATGGGAGCGCGGATCGAGGCGCGCGAAGGTAACTTTGCGCCGCTGGCCATCAGTGGTGGCAGCCTGCGCGCGATCGACTATACGCCGCCGGTGGCGAGCGCCCAGGTCAAGTCCTGTGTCCTGCTCGCCGGGCTCTTTGCAACGGGGACGACAATCGTGCGCGAGAAGACGCCGACGCGCAACCATACGGAGGTCATGCTGCGGGAATGCGGGGCGGCCTTCAGCGAGGAGCAGACGGAAGCGGGCGCCGCCCTCGCCGTGCGCGGGGGCGCGCCATTGCGGGCGCTGGGAGACTACACGGTCGCCGGCGATCTCTCTTCGGCGGCCTTCTTTGTTGGGGCGGCGCTGGTCGTGCCTGACGCCGAGATTCGCCTGCGCCATATCGGGATCAACCCGTCGCGGCTGGCCCTGATCGAAGTGCTGCAACAGATGGGGGGCGCGGTGGAGATCGTCGACGCGCGGCTGGCGCACGGCGAACCGGTCGCCGATCTGGTGGCCCGGACCTCGGAACTGCGGGGTGATCACGATCTGAGCGGAGCGGTGATCGCCAACCTGATCGACGAGATTCCGATCCTCGCCGTGATCGCGACGCAGCTCGACGGAACGCTGACGATTCGCGACGCCCGTGAGCTGCGGGTCAAGGAGAGTGACCGGATCCGGGCGATCGTCGACAATCTGCGGACTCTCGGCGTTGAGGTCGAAGAGTTCGAGGATGGGCTGCGGCTGCAGGGCCGGCAGCGGCTGCGGGGCGGGCGGATCGATTCGCGGGGCGACCACCGGATCGCCATGTCTTTTGCCGTCGGGGGGCTGATCGCGGACGGAGAGACGACCATCGACGGGGCCGAGGCGGCCTCGGTCTCGCTGCCCGAGTTCTACCAGTTGATCGCTTCGATGGGGGCGACGGTGCGGGAAGAGTCATGAAGTCGCTCTTTCTGGTGGGTTTCATGGCCTCCGGCAAGACGACGGTCGGGCCGGTTCTCGCCGCCCGACTCGGAGTTCCCTTCACCGACCTCGATCGGCTGATCGAGGCGGAGAGCGGAACGACGATCGCCGCAATTATCGGCCGGGAGGGTGAGGAGTCATTCCGGCGGCTCGAGACGGCGACGCTGCGGACGGTCATCGCCGCGGCGCCGGGGGTGATCGCACCGGGTGGCGGCGCGATCACGCGAGTGGAGAATCGGGAACTGATGGCCGGCCACGGGACGGTCATCTGGCTCGACGCCCCGTTCGAACTATGCTGGGAGCGGATCGGGGCGGACAAGGTAGTCCGCCCCCTCGCCAGCGACGAGGCCTCGGCCCGCGCCAGGTACGAGCAACGGCAGCCGCTCTATCGCGAGGCCCGGCTGCGAATCCCCATCACGGCGGCGCTCTCGCCGGATGATATTGCGCGGCTGATCATCGAGTCGCTCGCCACCCTATGAACTCCCGGCCTTCCGAGAAAATCGGGCGCATCCTGGTTCGCGGCACCAACTGGATTGGTGACGCGGTGATGAGCACTCCGGCGCTGCAACGGCTCCGGGCCTCTTTTCCGGAAGCCCATATCACTCTCCTGACAACCCCACTGACCTGCGAACTGCTGGCCAATCGCGGGCTGGTCGATGAGGTCATTCCCTATCATCGCCAGCGTGACGGCTGGCACGCCCTCTGGCGAACCCTGCCCCAATTGCGCCGCGCGGACTTCGATCTCGCGCTCCTCTTCCAGAACGCTTTTGAGGCGGCCCTCCTCGCCCGGCTGGCCGGCATCCCCCACCGCATCGGCTATGCCGCGCAGGGGCGAAGCCCTCTGCTGACGATGCGGCTCGCGCGGGGCCCGGAACATCGAAATCGCCACCAGATCAGTGACTACCTCGACCTTGTCGCGACGAGTGAGCAACTCTTCCGCGGCGCCGACTTCCAGCCGCAGGATGAGTCCCCCCTTCCGCGCCTGACCTGTCAGGCCGGAGAGCGGGCAGCCGGGGAGCAGCTCCTCGCCAGGCACGGGCTGAATCTGACCAGCGGACCGCTCATCGTGCTCAATGTCGGGGCAACCAATAGTCGGGCCAAATGCTGGCCCGCGGGCCATTATGCCGCGCTGGCCGAGCGGCTCACCACCGCGCCGGGGGCAAAGGGGGCAAAGGTGCTGCTGATCGGCGGCCCGGGAGAGATCGAGTCGGCGCGGGGTGTCGCCGGCGCCGCGACGACGCCCGACCTGATCAATCTGGCGGGGCAGACCTCTCTTGGCGAGCTGCTGGGCATTCTCGACCGCTGCGCCCTGGTGATCAGCAACGATACCGGACCGGCGCACATTGCCGCGGCGCTCGGTCGCCCGACGCTGACCCTCTTCGGCCCAACCAACGAGTTCGAGACCTCGCCGCGCGGCCCGCGGGCCGCGCTGATTCGCGCCGACGGGATCGAATGCGCGCGGTGCATGTACCGCGACTGCCCGATCGACCATCGCTGCATGACTCGCTTATCGGTCGAGACGGTATACAATAGGGCCCTCGAACTGATGATCGATTAGGTGTGGAAAGAGAGGTAGAAGGAGAAAGATGATCGAGATCGCGCCTTCAATTCTATCGGCCGACTTTACCCGGCTTGGTGAACAGATTACTGCCGCCGCGGCGGGCGGGGCAGCGATCATCCATGTCGATGTCATGGATGGCCACTTCGTCCCCAATATCACGATCGGCCCCTTCATCGTCGAGGCGGTCCGGCGGGCGACCCAGCTCCCGATCGACACCCACCTCATGATCGAGAATCCCGACCAGTACATCCCGGCCTTCGCGAAGGCCGGGGCGACCATGATCTCGATCCATCCGGAGACGACCTACCATCTGCACCGCTCACTGACGCTGATCCGGCAGTCCGGCTGTCAGGCCGGTCTCGTCCTCAACCCGGCGACGCCGCTCAGCTATGTCGAAGAGTCGCTCGAAGAGCTCGATTACGTTCTGCTCATGTCGGTCAATCCCGGCTTTGGAGGCCAGAAGTTCATCCCGGCCTCGCTTGGCAAGCTGCGCCGCCTGCGGGCGCTGCTCGATGCGGCCGGCCCGGTGGGGCAGCGGGTGCGGATCGAGATCGATGGGGGAATCGTCCCCGGCAACATTGCTGAGGTCGCGGCGGCTGGGGCAGAGATCTTCGTTGCCGGTTCGTCCGTCTTTGGCCAGCCCGATCCGGCGGCGGCAGTGCGCGAACTGCTCCGGTGCGGTTCGTCAATGGCGGTTTAGAGCCTCATGCGGATACTGATCGTCAAACTTGGCGCGATCGGCGACGTCGTCCACACACTGCCGGCAGTCGCCGCGCTGCGGGCGCACCTGCCCGATGCCCATCTTGCCTGGGCAGTTGAACGGGGCGGCGCCGCCAGGCTGCTTGCCGGCACCCCGGTCGTTGACGAGGTGATTGAACTCAATCTGCGCGGGTGGCGGCGCAGCCTGACCAACCTCGAGACCCAGGTCGAGATTCGCCAGGCAATGTACCGACTCCGCCAGCAGAGCTTCGACCTCTCACTCGACTTTCAGGGACTGCTCAAATCGGCGATGATCGCCCGACTCGCCCGTGTGCCGCGCCGGATCGGTTTCTGCCGCGCCGCGTTGCGTGAACCGGCCGCCGCTTTTCTGATGAATGAACTGGTCGAGGTCGATGACCGCCAGCATATCATCCGCAAGCATCTGCAACTGGTCGCCCACCTCGGAGTCCCCTTCCCGGACCGCTACGACTTTCCGATCGCCCTCGAGCCCGCGGATGAAGCCTTTGCCGATCAGGCCGCCGCCCGCACCAACGGGCAGTATGCGATCCTCAATCCAGGAGGAGGCTGGCCGACCAAGCTCTGGAG
>JBEAVZ010000055.1:0-4029 GCA_041160645.1 Acidobacteriota bacterium | reverse complement strand
ATTTGTGATGAAACGCGCCGGAGGGCCGTCATTACTGGGGTTTCGCGCGTGGGCGGACCTGGGCCGGTAACGGAGAGCGCAGGCAACTGGAAATTATTACACCAAAGGGGGCGCGGGCCGGTCAATTCTTACCGGGTCAGCGAGCGGAGAGTGTAAAAAGAGTGGCAGGGCTGAAGCGAGCGGGGCGGTGATGGTCGGGAAGGGATGTTGAGGGGATGGCGCGACGAGTTACTCGTCGCGCCATCGCGGCAAGAGAGGCTACTTGGCCTTGCCCTGGTCGGCGACGGCCTGGGTGGCCTTGGCGATCGCTTCGGGATCACCGAGGTAGTAGTGTTTGATCGGCTTGAGATCGGCATCCAGCTCATAGACGAGGGGGATCCCGGTCGGGATATTGAGGCCGATGATCTCATCCTCGGAGATATTGTCGAGATACTTGACGAGCGCGCGGAGACTGTTGCCGTGGGCGGCGACGATGACGCGCTGGCCGGCCTTGACGGCGGGAGCGATCTCGTTGTGCCAGTGCGGGAGCATGCGGGCAACGGTATCCTTGAGGCACTCGGTCAGCGGCAGCTCGGCCGGGGAGAGGCTGGTGTAGCGCGGATCACGGCCGGGAAAGCGCTCATCGTCCGCGGTGAGCGGCGGTGGCGGCGTGTCGTAGCTGCGGCGCCAGATCTTGACCTGCTCGTCGCCAAACTGGGCCGCGGTCTCGGCCTTGTTGAGCCCCTGGAGCGCCCCGTAGTGGCGTTCATTGAGCCGCCAGGAGTGGTGAACCGGGATCCACATCAGGTCGAGCTGATCGAGAACGATCCAGAGGGTGCGGATCGCCCGCTTGAGGACCGAGGTGTAGGCGACATCGAAGGTGAAACCTTCGGCCTTGAGGACTTCACCCGCGGTCCGGGCCTCTTTGAGCCCCTGCGCGGAGAGGTCGACATCGGTCCAGCCGGTGAAGCGGTTCTCACGGTTCCAGTCGCTCTCACCGTGGCGAACGAGGACAAGTTTGTACATTATCAATTCTCCCTTGAATTAATGAATTACCCCATTAAGCGCTGGGCTGACGCTTGGTCAGCTGGACGAGCGCGGGGACGGAATCGGGTATCCGCGGAGCATTCTCCGGTTTGTGTTCGTGGGCGTGATAGCTCGAGCGCACAAGCGGACCGGATTCGACGTACCGGAAGCCCATCTCGAGTCCGAGACGCTTGAACTCGCCAAACTCTTCCGGGGTGTAGTAACGCTCGACGGGCAGCCGCCGCTCGGCAGGCTGCAGGTACTGACCGATGGTCAGGATATCGCAGTCGACGTCGCGCAGATCGCGCATGGTCGCAATGATCTCTTCCGTCGTCTCGCCGAGTCCGACCATGATGCCGGATTTGGTGAGCATGCCGCGCTGCTCTGCGTCGCGGCGGCGGGCCGAGCGCTGGAGCATCTCGAGTGTCCACTCGCGATAGCGGGCGTGGGGGCGGACGCGGTGGTAGAGGCGCGGCACCGTCTCGGTGTTGTGGTTGAGAACATCGGGCATGGCGTCGAGCACTTCGTCGAGAGCCTCCCAGTTCCCCTCGAAATCGGGGATGAGAACCTCGATCTTGCAGTCAGGATTGGATTGACGGACGGCGCGGATCGTCGCGGCCCAGTGGGCCGCTCCGCCATCGGTGTGGTCATCGCGATTGACGCCGGTGATCACGGCGTGCTGCAGATTGAGGGTCTTCACGGCGGTGGCGACGTTGCGCGGTTCGAAGGGATCGAGGGGTTTTGGCTCGCCCTTGCTGACCGCGCAGAATCCACAGCGGCGGGTGCAGACGTCACCGGCGATCATGAAGGTCGCCGTGCGGTTGGTCCAGCATTCATAGATGTTTGGACACCGCGCCTCCTGGCAGACCGTGTGGAGGGTCAGATCGTTGATCATCCGGTTGACCTGGAGAAAGTCTTCTCCCATGTTGAGCCGGATCTTCAGCCACTCGGGCTTGGGCAACTTATCTTTCTGTGATCTCATATTTTGACCTCAGTGCTGGGGGCGGGTCGACGGATCGACCGCCGCAACATCCTCATTGCCAGCATCGTTGAACTCACCCTCCCAACGGGCGACAACCGCGGTCGCCAGGCAGTTGCCGACGACATTGGTCGAGGTGCGGGCCATGTCCATCAACTCATCGACTCCCAGAATCACGGCGATCCCCTCGAGCGGCAGACCAAACTGGGCGAGGGTTCCGGCGAGCACGACCAGCGAGGCGCGCGGCACCGCGGCAATCCCCTTGGTCGAGAGCATGAGCGTGAGCAGAATCAGCAATTGCTGACTGAGTGAGAGCTCGATGTTCGAGGCCTGGGCGACGAAGACCGCCGCGAGGGAGAGGTAGAGGGTCGAGCCGTCAAGGTTGAAACTGTAGCCCATCGGCAGCACAAAACTGACGATGCGGCGTGGGACGCCAAGACGCTCCATATTCTCGAGAGCCATCGGAAAGGCCGACTCGCTCGAAGTGGTGGTGAAGGCGAGCAGGGCCGGTTCCTTGACGAGGCGGATGAACCGCTTCACCGGGAGGCGGATGATAAGGGCGACCGCGCCAAGGACGACGATAATGAAGACCGCGAGTGCGCCATAGAGGGTCAGAATCATCAGGGCAAGGTTCTTCAGGACGCCGAGCCCCTTGCTGCCGACGGTCACCGCCATCGCCGCACCGACTCCCCAGGGAGCGAAGTGCATGATGTTGTTGGTGAACTTGAACATGATCTCGGAAAGAGATTCGCAGAAGGCCATGACGGGCCTTCCCTTCTCACCGACCGCCGCGAGAGCGACGGCAAAGATCAGGCTGAAGACGACAATCTGCAGGACATCATTCTCCGCAAGCGCCTTGAAGAGGCTGGTCGGAAAGATGGTCACGATATGATCCTGCGGGGTCATCTTGCTGGCGCGGGCAGCGATCTCTTTGGCCTCAACGCTCTGCTCGGCCGGCAGATTGACGCCGATGCCCGGCTTGGTCAGGTTGACCGCGCCAAGGCCGATGAAGAGGGCGAGGGTGGTGACGATCTCGAAATAGATGAGGGCCTTGAGACCGATCCGCCCAACCTCCTTGACCGTCCCGGCGCCGGCAATTCCGACGACGAGGGTCGAGAAGAGCAGCGGCGCGATGATCATCTTGATCAGGCTCAGAAAGATCCGGCTCAGTACCCGAACCCACTGGATGGTCTGCTCTTTGGCGTGTGGATGTTCGTCGAGAAAGTAATGGATGGCGCCGCCGACGATCACTCCCAGGGCGAGTCCGACGAAGATCTGTTTGGTCAGGGAGAGGTGGAATTTTTTCATCGGTCCTGGTTCCTCCGGCTCATCGTCCTGGTCAAGCTTGCGGCGTCGCGCGGCAGGCTGATCGATAATCAGTTTAGAACAATCTGGCGCTCGAAGACCGCGCCAAAATGGCGGATGACTTTTGCGGCAACTTCATCGAGGGGCACCTGACGACCGAGGAGACTCTGCAGCGAGGTGACTCCATGGTTGCGGATACCGCACGGCACGATTAATTGAAAATAGTTGAGATCGGTGGTCACGTTGAGGGCAAAGCCGTGCATGGTCACCCAGCGTGAGATGCGAATACCGAGCGCCGCCAGCTTCTGGCCGTCAACCCAGACCCCTACGTTTGGATTAGACTCGTCGTGGCGGGTGGCGGTCAGGCCATACTCAGCGACGGTTCTGATCAACACCTCCTGCAGGTCGCGGACATAGCGGCGGATATCGCAGCGATCAGGCGCGAGCTTGATGATCGGGTATCCGACCAGCTGACCAGGTCCGTGGTAAGTGACGTCTCCTCCCCGCCCGGTCTCGTGGAGTTCGACTCCATGGTGACGGCGGGTCTCGTCATCGACGAGAATGTTCGAGCGCTCAGCCGCCCTTCCAAGCGTAATGACATGCGGATGCTCGAGTAGAAGGAGCGTGTCCGGAATCTCATCGCGCTTGCGCCGCTCGACGAGGTCGCGCTGCAGGTCGTGCGCGACACCGTAGGGGACGAGACCTGGTTGTTGAACCTGACAGATGACCATGGGATCAAG
>JBEAVZ010000045.1:0-4051 GCA_041160645.1 Acidobacteriota bacterium | reverse complement strand
CTCCTTCTCACCGGCTCAACGCCCCTTGAGCGTACTCAGCCGAATCTTTCGCTGAATGTTGATGTCGCCATCAAGATCTCGGATCTGCAGCGAGATGACCGGATCGGCCGGCCGCCAATCGATCGTCACCAGTCCGAAGTTGTCCCCCCAGTTCATGGTCCCGACCCGGTGGCGGTTGACCTCATACGGACGCCAGGCGTGGGAGGCATTGTTCAGCCCGCTCGCCGTCAGATCATAGAGCGGGTACCCAACTCCGCCATCCATCATCGAGAGCTCCGCGAGGTGGCGATCGCCGCTCAGGAAGATCACCCCATTGGCCCCGGTCGACCGGATCAGCTGATAGAGCCGCTCACGTTCGCGGGGCAGGTTCATCCACTTCTCCCACCCGTGATCCTCGGGCACCACCTGAATGCTCGAGGCAATGAGCCGCAACTCGGCCGGCTGACGGAGCTGCGCCTCGAGCCAGCGCCACTGCTCATCCCCCAGCATGGTCTTCTCCGGCGCCTCATCGGGCACGTAGCGTCCCACCCCGGGCATCCCCTCCGGCCGCCGCTTCAACGGACTGCGGTGGTAACGCGTATCGAGAAGAATGATCTGGACCCGGTTTCCCGCCGGTCCGAAGATCGCCGCATCGTAGACGCCCGCCCGTTTCCGCAGCGGCGATCCCGCCGGCACTCCCCAGAAATCCTGAAACTCTTTCTGCGACAACTCGCGCTGGGCAAACTCGGCCCCGCCATCGTTCAGGCCATAGTCGTGATCATCCCAGGTCGCGAGGATCGGGACGACCCGCCGCAGTCGGGCAAACTCTGGTATCTCCGCCAGCTGACGGTACTTGTCGCGCATCTCCTCCATATCCGTGGTGTCACCATAGATGTTGTCGCCAATGAAGAGGAAGAGCTGCGGATTGGCCGCCAGAATCTGCTTCCAGATTGGCTGCGGATCATCCTGGGTCGCACAGGATCCAAAGGCAAGCCGGGTCAGTCGGGTCAGCCGGGTCGGCGGTGGCGGCAGACGCCTCGTCCAGCTCCAGCCAGCGACCAGCGGACCGAGAAGCGCGACCAGGACCATTGCGGCAGGAAGACATGCGGATATGTTCTGTCTCTTCACGATCGTGACCTCCCTTTCGTACCTTTCTGACAATATTACCTCGTTCGCCCATTGACCAGAATCATGGCAATCCCGGAGAGGATGGCCAGGCTGCCGAGGAGGATCGAGATGGTGATCTGCTCACCGACCGTCACGGCGCCGATGATGAGCGCCACAACGGGAATCACCAGCGAGATCAGCATCGTCTTCGTCACCTCGATCCGGGCAACCATCCAGTAATAGAGAAGAAATGCCACGGCCGACCCGACCAGGGCCAGGTAGAACAATGAAAAGATGGAGAGCGGCGTCCACCGCAAGGCGAGCGGATTGCCCTCCCACCACCAACCGGCGAGCAGGAGCGGCGGAAATCCGCAGAGCATCTGCCCGGCGGCGATCACCGCCGGATCGAGGCGCTGCAGCTTCGATTTGATCAGGACGTTTCCGCTCGCAATACAGAATGAGCTGAGCAGCAGCGCGAGGCTCCCTTCCAGACCAGCTCTTCCATCGATCCGAATCTGATCGAAGAAGATTATCCCGACGCCGGTGAAGCCGGTCACGATCCCCGCCAGTTTGCGCCAGGTCAGCCGCTCCGTCGGGAGCAGGTAGTGCGCAATGACGATGCCGAAGACGGGAATCGTTGCCTGCAGGACAGCGGCCAGACCCGAAGGAATCCGCGTCTCTCCCCAGAAGACAAGGCCATAGTTGATGGTGATCGAGATCATCCCCGTCCCGGCCAGCCAGAACAACTGGTGCGGCTCGCGGGGCAGGCGCACTCCGCGCAGCAGAACGATCGCCGCCAACGCGAAGCTGGCCACCAGAAAGCGCAACCCGGCGAAGGTCAGCGGTGGAAGCTCACGCAGCCCCAGCTTGATGAAGATCCAGGTCGAACCCCAGATCAGTGAGAGCAGTATCCAGACGATGACAACTTTGTTCATGAAACAATCGCCCCGCCCCTAACGCCGGGAGAGCAGCATGATACCAGCCAGGCAGCAGATGACGCCCATCATCGTCCGCAGAGTCATCCGCTCATGAAAGAAGATCGAGCCAACCGGCAGCAGCACCAGCGCCGTCGCAATATTGGTGATGACCGAGGCCACGCTCAGATCCCAGCCATAACGGTAAGTAAGCATGAAGCCAACCTCGATCAGCACGGCTCCCGCGCCAATCCCAACCACGGCCCAGTCGATCTGCCGTGGCGAGAGCCATCCCGGACGGAGCCCCGGGTCGAGCCATCCGGCGATGAGACAGAGGATGATCCCGAGCGAGTAGGCAAAGATCACCACCGCCAGGGGACTGGCGGTGCGGGCAATCGACTTCTGGGAGATGTGGTAGAGGACTCCCCCAGCAATGACGAGGATGATCGGCAGAGACGATCCCTTCAACATTCCACTCCTTCGGCGATCCCGGTCACCAGTCAGACTTCCGCGACCGCTGCGCGACCAGGCCCCGCCTCAGAACAGGATCCCAACCTGGAAACAGGGGGATCCTTACTGCTATATTACGTTGGGCCTGGGAAGTTCTGTTTCGCCCGGGTTTGCCAATCTCTCAGCTACAAGACAAGCCTGCCCGAGGATCCGGCCAGAGACGCCAGCCGGAATAACCAGCCTGGCTCCGCGGACTTGGTTGATGATCGGTCGCTATCCATTTATGGCCCAGTCTGGCGATGGCACAGTCTGGGCCGGAGGCGATAAGTATCGCAGTGAGTTATCGGTCAAAGTTGAAGGATGCCCCCAGCCGCCCGATTAGTCAAACAACGGTTCCGCCGCGCAGCTTGATTTTTCGAGCGGGAACCCCTACAAGAGAGAGTCAAGTCCATTGATCCATTGAGAAAGTGAGAGTTCGATGTTTACGCCGGAACCGCCGCTCAAGTTCCCACCTGCCGACCAGGCGATCGCCGACCGGTTGATGAAGATTGTGCCCGAGATCGATCGCCTTGAAGGCTATGCACAACCGCATGCCATGGCCGTGGCCCGGCTGGCCGAGTCGCTGGCGCACCAACTGGATCTGCGTGGCCACGATCTGACGGCGCTGCTCCTCGCCGCCCTCGCCCACGATCTTGGCGAGCGGACGATGAAGCGCAACTACCTGTTGCGCGAAGACGCCCTGAGCTGGGAGGAGACGCTCGACCTCTGGCGCCATCCCATCCTTGGCGAGCAGCAGTCGGCCGAGCTCAACCTGCCACGGCAGGCGCAGCTGCTGATCCGCTGGCATCACGAAGCCTGGAATGGCGAGGGCTATCCGGATGCCCTGGCGGGCGAGACCATCCCACTCGGCGCGCGCATTCTGCGGGTTGCCGATACCTGGTGTGCGCTGACATCAGACCGCCCATATCGCGCCGCGCTCGATCCGGTCGATGCCGAAGAGATGATCGCGGAGCAGGCCGGGGTCGAGCTCGACCCGCTGGTTGTGCAGACCCTCCTCGATCTCTTCGCGACTGAACGGGCCAGAGAAGAGGAGCTCCTCGTTGCCCATGATCTCGAAGTCGACACGGAGGGAGAAGAGTCTGTCTATGAGATGATCAGCGATCTCCCCGCTGAGTCGCCCACCCTCGGTGAGGTCACGCCACAGCCGGAGCCAGTCGTTCCGGAGCCGGTCATCCCGATCACAGAAGATCCGACCGATGAACCAGCCGTGGAGGCGCCGGATTCACCCGGGGAGGTCGCCACGGAGGAGACGAAGACGCCCGGGGAGGCCCAGCCCCGCTAGGTCGATCGACCGCCATCCGCGGCCCATCGCCGGGCCGCCAATCTATGCATCAGGTGTTTATCAGGTTATGGACCCAATCAACAACCGCTGGCTCGGCTTTGAATTGAACATTCTCCGCCGGCTCAAGTTCACATCGATCGCGATTCCCTTCGCTGGCGCGGCCAATCTTGACTGGTATCTCAAGTTCTGGGGCAAAGAGGTCTACTCGAACGATCTCTGCCAATCGGCGGCGGCCATCTCACGGGCATATGTTGAGAAT
>JBEAVZ010000021.1:0-4901 GCA_041160645.1 Acidobacteriota bacterium | reverse complement strand
GGAGTCGGACTGCCCCCGGTTATGGGCGCAATTCGTGACCGGACCGGATCTTACAATGGCGGTCTGTTGCTGGTCGCCGCCGCACTCTTTGTTGGCGGGCTGCTCGCCCTCTGGCTCGTTGGGAAGCCCCGCGGCGAGGCAGGGCTTGAAGCGGATGCGAAAACAGGCTGACGACAATCGTCCTCGCGAATGCAACATTCGACCAGCAACGAGCCGCCCCTGGCTGACTGGCTTCGAACAAAGCCCGCAGCCAGTCAACCAGGGCCTGAGCTCAGACAAGAACCACGCGAGTGAGCCAAGCCTGGGTGCGCGGGCCTCCGGCCCGCATGCCTCCAAACAGAGCCCGCAGCCAATCCCCAAGGGCTGGTACTCCCGCGGCTATCTCCCGCACTTCGACCAGCCCGGATTGCTCCAGAGCATCAACTTTCGGCTCCACGACAGCGTGCCCGCCTCGCTCCTCGAACAGTGGCGCCAGGAGCTTCGCCTGCACGATCTCTCCTCCGAACAGAGCAACGAAGCAGAGGCGCTTCGTCGCCTTATCGAAGAGTACGAGGATCAGGGGCATGGCGAGTGCTACTTGCGTGATCCCCGCGTCGCCGCGCTCGTAGAGAACGCGTTTCTCCACTTCGATGGGGATCGGTACCGCCTCATCGAATGGTGCGTCATGCCCAATCACGTCCACGTGCTGATCCAGACGTGTGAAGGACACTCGATACCCAGCGTCGTCAAATCATGGAAGACCGTTACTTCGCGGGAGGCCAATCTCCTGCTTGGACGGAACGGGATATTCTGGATGCCTGACCAGGGCAATCGCATGTTGAATTCGCTTGACAATTAGGGGATGGAAGATAGGACCAATGGGACTAATGGGACCGATAGGACCGATAGGATTTTTTGTCAGATGGATCCAATCGGCCTTACAAGTCTTACTGCTTCTGGTCTTACTATTCCTATTGGTCCTATTGGTCCTATTGGTCCTATTGGTCCTATCGGTCCCAACAGTCCTACCGGTCTCACCTGTCCCACTTGTCCTATCAACCAACCCCTGCCTGTCAGATGAGTTTAAAATGCGATTGCCCTCGATGCCTGACTATTACGACCGGTTTATTCGAGATCAAAAGCACTTGAGCATGGTGCGGAGGTACATTCGCAATAACCCAGTTAAAGCTGGCCTATGCGCAACTCCCGAGGAGTGGCCGTGGGGAAGTGCGCGAAGAGAGTGGTCCACTAAGGCCTGACTCGTGGGGTGAGCGTGGAAGAGGCAGCCCAGGTCATACGAGCTGGAGAACAGAAGCGAAGGGAAGGCATGCGGGCCGGAGGCCCGCGCACCCAGGTCACGCACCCAGGGTAGGGAACAGTTTCAATCTCTCAGCTCACCGGCCTATTGTATGCTTGGGGATTAACCATATAATTGCGAGGTCTATAATGTCCTGCGTGGCCGGTCTCAAAGCGGATTCCGGTGGAATTTAGGTTTCGACTGATGGTGAAGCAATGCTGCGATTGGTTCTGCTGCTGGCTGGTTTGGGACTCTTCGCCCTCGTCTGGTGGGCGATTCGGATGGCCTGGCATACCCAAGGCCACCGGGTCACGACCGGAGATCAGGGCATGATTGGTCTGATCGGACGGGTCGAGACACCGCTTGAACCGACGGCGGAGCCGGGCAAGGTCTTTGTCCACGGTGAGCTATGGCGGGCACGCTCAGGGCTCCGCCTTCCACCGGGCGCCGTGGTTCGTGTGACAAGGGTTGACGGCCTGACGATCGATGTCGAGCCGCTCTATCCTGAGCGTTTTCTGCACGGAGCGCCGCCGCGCTCTGTTGTCGATCATCCCCAGCCGGCGGATCATCCGAATGGATCTCGGTTCAGATCTGGGGAAGAAATTGGGGAAGGAGAGCGTCATGACTGAAGTGATCTCGATTACGTTTCTTCTGAGTCTGCTTGCGGGACTTTATCTTCTCAGCTCGATCAAGATCATTAGCGAGTATGAGCGTGGAGTAATCTTCCGTCTTGGGCGATTGTTGCCGCAGGCGAAGGGGCCAGGAATGATCCTTGTCCTGAGACCCTTGGACCGGATGCAGCGGGTCAGTCTGCGGACGGTGACTCTCGATGTTCCGCCGCAGGACATCATCACCCGCGATAATGTGACCGTCTCCGTCAACGCCGTCGTCTACTTCCGGGTCCTCGATCCGCGGCTCGCGGTAGTCGAGGTCGAGAACTACCTCTACGCGACCTCGCAGCTCGCCCAGACCACGCTCCGCTCAGTCCTCGGTGAGGCCGATCTCGATGATCTGCTCGCCGAACGCGAGAAGCTCAACGCGCGGCTCCAGGAGATTCTTGACAAGCATACTGACCAGTGGGGAATCAAGGTCTCGCTCGTCGAGATCAAGGCGGTCGACCTGCCGCCGGAGATGCGCCGCGCCATGTCCCGCCAGGCCGAGGCCGAGCGCGAGAAACGGGCCAAGATCATCCACGCCGAGGGTGAGTACCAGGCGGCTGAGAAGCTGGTCAGCGCCGCCAATGCCATCGCCACCGAGCCCGTCGCCATCCAGCTCCGCTACCTGCAGACGCTGACCGAGATCGGGGTCGAGCAGAACACGACCGTTGTCTTTCCGATCCCGGTCCAGTTTCTCGACGCCTTCACCCAGGCCGTGAAGCGCGAACCGGTCGAGATTCCCGCGGAACGGCCGCGTGAGACCCAGCCCGTCCCGCGGAGCTGAGGCAGGCGGCCAGGATTTGATGTCTGAAAAGATTCGATAGCTGAAAGAGAAGGGAGACCATGGCGTCATCGATCACGAGAGGGCTGCTTCTGTGCCTCGCCCTACTGTTTGTCCCCAGCCTTGCCCCGGCGAAACCGGCGCGCAACATCGTCGTCCTCTACGCCGATGACTGGCGCTACGATACGCTCGGCATCGCCGGCCACCCGGTCGTCCGGACGCCGCATCTCGACCACCTCGCCATCGAGGGGGTTCGCTTTCGCCGCTCCTACGTGACCACGGCGATCTGTGGAGTCAGCCGCGCCTCGTTCCTGACCGGGCAATGGATGTCGCGCCACGGCAATCTCGCCTTCGAGGCCTTTCGTACCCCGTGGGCGGAGACGTGGCCCGGGCTGCTCCGCGCCAATGGCTACCACGTTGGCCACGTCGGCAAATGGCACAACGGCCGCTTTCCCGCTGAGCAGTTCGACTTCGGACGCTCCTATGCCGGACGCCACTTCATCAAAGAACCCGATGGTTCGACCATTCACGTCACGAAGAAGAATGAACTGGACGCCCTTGAGTTCCTCCGGACACGCCCAGCCGACAAGCCATTCAGCCTGACGGTCGCCTTCTTTGCCACCCACGCCGAGGATGAGAACCCCCGGCAGTACCTCTACCAGCCAGAGAGCGCCAGCCTCTACCATGACGTCACCATCCCCGTTCCGGCCACGGCCGGGGACCGCTTCTTCAACCTGCTGCCCCCCTTTATCGCCAACGAGAAGAACGAGGGGCGCAACCGCTGGCACTGGCGCTTCGACACGCCATCGAAGTATCAGGAGTACATGAAGTCCTACTACCGGCTGGCGACCGAGGTCGATGCCACCGTCGGGCGGATCCTTGCAGAGCTGAAATCGCGCGGCCTCGACCGCGAGACTCTCGTCATCTTCACCACCGACAATGGCTATTTCCACGGTGAACACGGTCTCGCCGACAAATGGTATCCCTACGAAGAGTCGATCCGGGTCCCGCTCATCATCCAGGATCCACGGACGCGGCGCACGGGCCAGGTCCGCGATGAGCTGGTGCTCAATGTCGACCTCGCCCCGACCATCCTTGGCTTTGCCGGCGTCTCACCCGCGCCGCGCATGCAGGGAAGGGATCTCGCACCGCTCTACCTCGAACGGCCACCGCGCGACTGGCGGACCCAGTACTTCTACGAACACGCGACGATCCGCAACACTGACTTCATCCCCGCCTCGACCGCGCTCGTGCGGCGGGAGATCAAGTATATCTACTGGCCCGATTTCAAATATGAAGAGCTCTTCGATCTGCAGCGCGATCCGCTCGAGACGCGCAACCTGATCGGAAACCGGGCCTACGCCAAACGCCTCGCGGCGCTGCGCCGCGAGTATGCCCGACTCAAAGCGGAGGCCCCCTAGCCATGCTCGACTCGCGCCGTCGATTTCTGCAGGGGATGGTCGGCAGCGCCATCCTCCCCGCGCTCGATCTCTCGCCAGTTCGCAACCGGACCGAATGGGAGCAAGCGCGGCGCGCCACTCTCGCCGGAATGGAGCTGCTCATGGGGCCGCTGCCGCCACCCGACCGCTCGCCCCTCGACCTCCGGATCATCGACCAGACCGCGACGCCGCGCTTTACCCGGATCCGCATCACCTACCTCGGGGAGCCCAATGATCCCGTCCCCGCCTGGTTGCTGATCCCCACTGATCGTCCGCGCCGCCGCGCCCCGGCCATGCTCTGCCTCCACCAGACGACCCGTCTCGGCAAGGATGAACCCGTCGGCCTCGGCGGTCTCCCCAATCTCCACTACGCGCGCGAACTGGCCGAACGAGGCTACGTCTGCCTCGTTCCCGACTACCCCTACCTTGGCGAGAACCGCTTCGATCCCTACCAGAACGGCTACCAGAGCTGCACCATGAAGGGCATCGTCAACCATCGCCGCGCCGTCGATCTGCTCGAAGCGCACCCCGCGGTCGATCGCCGCCGCATCGGCGTCATCGGCCACTCGCTCGGCGGACACAACGCGCTCTTTGTCGCCGCCTTCGACACGCGCCTCCGCGCCGTCGTCACGAGTTGCGGCTTCACGTCATTTCCAAAATATATGAAAGGGAATCTGACTGGCTGGGATAACTATCGCTACATGCCACTCGTCGCGACACGCTACCAGAAGGACCCGGCGCGCATGCCC
>JBEAVZ010000008.1:0-3311 GCA_041160645.1 Acidobacteriota bacterium | reverse complement strand
GTGATTGGTGATTGGTGATTGGTGATTGGTGATTGGTGATTGGTGATTGGTGATTGGTGATGGTTGATGGTTGATGGTTGATGGTTGATGGTTGATGTTTGATGGTTGATGGTTGATGGTTGATGGTTGATGGTTGATGGTTGATGGTTAATGGTTGATGGTTGATAGTTGATGGTTGATGGTTGATGGTTGATGGTTATTGGTTGAGGATCGCGAAACAGATTCAGCTAAGATCTGGCGGAAGAACATGAAGATTAGTTACAACTGGTTGAAGGAGATAGTCGAGACGGATCTTGATCCGCGAGAGCTGGCGACCCGCCTGACGATGGCCGGCCTGGCGGTCGATGCGGTCGAGCCCCACGGCGATGACCAGATATTGGAGTTCGACCTGACCTCGAACCGCCCGGACGGACTGTCGCATCTCGGCATTGCCCGCGAGGTGGCGGCCCTCGGTGGTCGGTCGGTCAGGATGCCGCCGGTGGTGATCAAGCCGGTGGCCGAGCAGACGGCGGCGGCGACCGCCGTCGAGATCCGCGACGCCGGGCTCTGCCCGCGTTACACGGCCCGCCTCATCCGGGGGGTCAGGATTGGACCATCTCCGGACTGGCTGGTGAGCCGGCTCGAGGCGCTCGGGCAGCGGAGCGTCAACAATGTCGCGGACATCACCAACTACGTTATGCTCGAGACCGGCCAGCCACTCCACGCCTTCGATTTTGAGCGACTGCGGGGGCGCCGGATCATCGTTCGTCGCCCGGCGGACGGAGAGAAGATGACCACGCTCGATGGTGAAGAGCGCGAGCTGACCTCCGCGATGCTGGTCATCGCCGACGCCGAGCGGGCGGTCGCGATTGGCGGCATCAAGGGCGGAGAGGATTCGGGGATCAGCGATTCGACCGTCGATGTGCTGCTTGAGGCGGCGTGGTTCACGCCTTTCCAGATCCGTCAGACCTCGAAAGCGCTCGGTTTGAGCACCGAGGCCTCCTACCGCTTCGAGCGGGGAACGGATCCGGAGATCGTCTCCTTCGCTTCTGATCGAGCCAGCGCCTTGATTGCTGAGATTGCCGGTGGCCAGATCCTCGATGGTCTGATCGATGTCTATCCGGGGCGTGATGAGATTGCCGCGAGTTTCCAGCCGATCATCTTTCGGGCCGCCCGCTATGAGGCGCTGACGGGTCTGCCGATCGAACTGGCGGAGGCGGAGCGAATCCTCACCGCGCTCGGCTGTCGGGTCGATCGTGGTCCGGCCGAGGGGACCTTACAGGTCGTCTCTCCAACCTGGCGCATCGATGTGCGGATCGAGGAGGATCTGATCGAGGAGGTTGCCCGGGTCCGGGGCTACGATCTGCTCCAGACCTCGCTGCCCGGCAGCGCCGGCGCCGGCGCTTACCTGACCGGCGAGGATGATCGCCGCGCGACGCGGCGGCTTCTGACCAATGCCGGTTTCCACGAGGCGATCAGCTTCAGCTTCGTCAATGCTGCGCTCGATGCCCAGTTCAGCGCTCACCCCGCGTCGGGGCGTCTCGAGTTGCTCGACCCGATCGATGCCAACCAGTCGCATATGCGGACTACGCTCGCCGGAGGTCTGCTCCGCGCACTCGAACACAACCTCAATCACGGCTCGCGCCACGTCCGTCTCTTCGAGATCGGCAAGTGCTTTCTCGCCAACCCGACCGAAGCTGGCGGACGGCCGACGGAGATCGAGCGCCTTGCCATGGTCGCGACCGGCGCCCGAAACGAGTTTGACTGGCAGGATGCCGGCGCCCGGCTCGACTTCTACGACCTGAAAGGGCTCATCGAGGCGCTCGCCGATCAGCTTGGTCTCGCTCCGCTCCAGTTTCTCCCGACGACCGAAGTCGCGGCGCTCCATCCGGGACGGGCCGCCGAGGTGCGTCTGGCCTCGGGAGAGATCATTGGCTCAGTTGGCCAGCTCCATCCGCGGCTCGTCGCGGGTTTCAAGGTCAAACAGCCGATCCTTCTCGCCGAGTTCGACTTCCAGAAGCTGCTCACGGCGGCACGAATCGAACCGCGTTACCGCCAACTACCCAAGTTTCCCACCGTGGTGCGCGACCTGGCGCTGCTGATCGACACCGCACTCACCTGGCAGGGGATCGAAGAGACGATTCGTGGGCTGGGTCTGCCCCATCTCGTCGATCTGCGAATCTTCGACATCTACCGTGGTCGCGAACTTCCCGCGGGACGCCACTCGGTCGCCCTCTCGCTCCGTTACCGGGCGGCCGATCGGACCCTGACCGATGAGGAGATCTCCCAGGCTCAGGAGCAGGTCGTCAGGGCCCTCGCGTCACGCTTTGGAGCTGAATTGCGCTAGACCGTTATTCTGGTCCCAACCGTGATCAGCAGTATCAGGAGACCGCAATGAAGAGCGATGTGAACCAGCAGACGGTCGAAAGCTCATTTGCCCGGCTTGAGGAGAGGATCCGGCAGGTTACCGATCTCTGTCGTGATCTCCGCGTCGAGAGAATCCTGATGCAGAAGGAGATCGCCGGTCTGCTTCTCCAGATCGAGACCCTCTCTGACGAGAAGCGCAAGCTCGAACGGCGGATCGATCATCTCGTGACCGATCGCCTCGAACTACGTCAGCGAGTCGAGGATATCCTCGATGCTGTCGCGACTCTCGAGATCGAGGCCGAATCGGTCAACAAATGAGTCCACTGAGCGGACTCATCTGTTGAAACTGGCCGGAACGCACCGTCGTCAGTGCTTGTGGCCAATCGCGACCGACCGTATGTGCCTGATCCGGGCAGGGAATGTCGGCCATACAGCCCGGCGTCGCCTGATCACTCGCAATGCTCAATGATTGATCGCCCAGCTATGGACAACAACAGTCAAATCGTCAGTGTGCGCATCTACAATCAGAGCTACAATATCCGGGCCAGCGATGGCCACGCGGCCCGCATGATCCGCCTCGCGGAGATGGTCGATTCGCGCATGAACGCCATCGCCGATGAGGCGAGCACGGCGGACTCACTCAAGTTGGCAATCCTCGCCGCTCTCCATCTCGCCGACCAGCTCGATCAGTTGAAGCAGCGGCTGGATGAGTCAAGGCTTGAGGTCGAACGAAAGAATGATGCCTTGATCGAGCTGCTTGAACAGGTGCTCGACGACAAGAAGTAAGAACCTTGGAGGTAAAGTGATAAGAAAGTTTCTAAATGCCGCACTCGTGCTGGCGCTTCTCCTGCCCGGGTTGGGTCTCGCCCAGAAACCCGCTCCGAAAGGGGATTTTGGACCGGTTGAGGGGATCACCGCCGCCCAGCTTCGTGACTACCTGTACTTTGTCGCATCCGATGAGATGG
>JBEAVZ010000295.1:0-3982 GCA_041160645.1 Acidobacteriota bacterium | reverse complement strand
TCTTCGCCCTGGTCGGGCGTGAGAGTGTGCGGAGTCCCGATCGGATCCGCTGGATTGAATGGTTGGGCGAAGAAGCTGCCCTTTCGTTGCAGGTCGTTCGGATCATACTGGGTGATGAATTCACGCCAGAGCACCGGGCCGACGCTGTCGACATCGTAGCGTCCGTTCCACGCTGCCAGAATTGCGCAGGCCTTGGTCAGGTCGACCGTCTGATTGTCGAGTTTGACCGCGGGGTTCGTCTGGCAGCGGCGCACCAGCTCTCTCCGCGTCAGGTCGGCAGAGAGGCTCTGATTGCTGAGGACGGTCGACGCCAGCTCCGTCAGGCTGAAGCGTCCGTCTCCGCCGGTCGCCTCCCGATCCTCGAGGTGGAGCACATTCATGCGCGTCCGGAGCGAGCGGGGCGTGCCCTCGGTCCCCTGGAGAGGCGAGAAGCCGGTCAGGAGCTGGCGGGGATTGGCGAGCCAGAAGCTGTCATTCGAATTGAAGACATAGTCGCGCCGCTCGAGCTGCGGAATCTTGGCGAAGGGAATCACTCCAGGCCGGGTCGAGGGATCACTGATCCACTCGTTGAGCGAGTCGCTGCCATTGAGCAGGACCAGTCCGCGTTCCCAGGCCGACTTGGCGAGGAAATCACTATCTTTCTTCTTGTTCCAGGCGGCGAGGGCTTCCGGCTTGAGGTAGGGAGTCGCCGCGCTGTCGGTATACCAGGCCCGTCCGTCGGCGCTGGTGGCGATCGTGTTGACCCACGGCATCGCGTTGTATTTGGCGTGGGCGTCTTTGAACTCTTCGAGGTTACGGGCGCGGTTCATGGCATACCACTGCGCCTGGACGCCCGTATTGCTCTCGTTGGCGTCACGAACGGTGATGGCTCGTTTGGCCGTCCAGCCGAAACCGGGGAAGTTGAGGATCGGGCCATAGTGGCTGAACCAGATCCGGCGCACCACATTCTCGGTCACCCCGTTGGGTTTGCGGACGGCAACGGTCACCTCACGGCTGGTCATCGCGCGCTCCTGGCCGTCATAGAGGTAGGTGGTCGGTTTTCCGGCCACCAGATCGAGCGTGTAGACGGTGAACCGTTTGCCAGCCGAGACCGTGTGGGTCCAGGCAATAGCGCGGTTGAAACCGATCGAGACGCCGGGAGAGCCGAGCAGCCCTACCCCATAGACGTCGACCTCGCCGGGAATCGTCAGATGCTTCTCCCAGAAGCGATTGGCGCCGACCCAGGGGTAGTGGGGGTTGGCAATCAGCATTCCCCGCCCACTCTCCGTCTTTTCACTGCCCAGCGCCCAGCCATTGCTGGCCCAGTCGGATTCCGGCAGATCCGGAGGCGTGACCTGGGCCGTCCCGTTCCCAGGCGGGGCCGCCGTGGCGATCATATCGGCAAAGTTGGTCGACGTGATGACCACGCTCTGATTGTAGGCCAGCAAATCAATGGCCGAGATTGGCAGAACCCATTCCTGGCCGCGACACCATCCTTTGACGCCGCCGAAGCCAACCTCGCTCAGGTACTGATTGTAGCCGGCGACATATCCATCGACCGTTTCGCGGAGTTCTCTGGGCATGGTCCGGTACATCTCGCGCGCCTGGTCGTAGAGGTTGAGCGCGCGCATGGTCAGGTCGGAGTTGAGGTGGCGATCGCCCTCTCCGGCGCCAAAGTAGCGGGCCCGATCGCCGCGGGCACGGACGACCTGGTCGGCCAGCGAGCAGAAGTGGTCCTGGGCAAAAGCGTATCCCTCACCGAAGGAGAGACTGCCGACATCACTGGCCGTGATATGCGGAATGCCATGGCTGGTGCGGCGGATCTCTGCTTTGTATCGTGGTCCTGACTGTGAAAAGGCTTGGTTGAAGAGGGTTGCCCCAACCAGGGCAATGAGCATCAGCCGGGCAGCCAATGGACGGCGTCTCTGTCGCGAAGACATGTTTCGGTACCTCCGGGAAGTTCGAATGTTCAGGGTGTTAGGCCAATTTTGAATATACTTCACGTTCAGGAACGCTGCAATTCCCCGACCGATCGGAGTGGTTCGATCATTCGCAGCCCCTTCTTCTCCAGCGCCTGGTAGCAGTCAGGCAGATCAAAGCTCTTCAGGATGCCGGGAATGATGCAGGAGAGCGGACACTGGTACTCTTCGGTCGTGGCGACGTCGGTGTAAGAGGTGAGCGGGTGCTTCAGCGTCACCTGGGTGACGCTCTCGCTGAGCACGGCGGCGAAGGTGGCCGGCAAAGTGCCGCGGCCCCGGGCGACGAGATGGATCGGCCGCTGGCCGTACCCTTCGAGCCAGGAGATGACCCGCAGAAGATCATAAGTCCGACGACCGATGAGCGGCTCGTCGAGCATCAGTGAAAATCCCGCGTAGAGATACTCACTGCTATAGGGCAGGTCGAAACGATCTTCACCCGCCGTGTTCGGGATCGATTCGCCAATGCCGCGCACATCGCAGGCGTAGACGGCTGCATCTGGTGAGTTCGTCAGCAACTCCCGAACCAATGGTTCCGTGCGCAGCTCGGCGTCGCTCGAGAGGTGAGAGACGTAGAGAATGGTCGCGCCGGCCCCTTTCGCCGGACGGGAGAAATGGCTTGTCCCGGAGAGGCGGTAGACGAGCGCCTGGATGCCCGGTTCGGTCTCGACGGCATAGGTGGTGAACTTCGGGCGTGGATAGCCGCGCGGACTGATTTCACGCAGGATGCGGGCGTCGGGTCGCGGCGGCGAGGCCGGAAGCCGGAGCACGGTCTTGATGGCCGTCGGCAGCGCGGCCGCGGTGACCGGGCGCCGTTCCCGCGCCAGTCGACGCGCCGCTTCAGCCGTGAAGGAGAAGACGCTGCGTGAGCCGAGCGCGGCGACCTGTCCGGCTGGCGTCACCTGCAGCGTCTCGTCCTTCTCCAGGACGATCTCCGGCTCGGCGGTGATCTGCGCCGTGCGTCCGGTGTGGCGATGGAACCAGCGGTACATGGCCTCGCGGTTCTCCTTCGAGTAGCCGTGCGGGGTCGGGCCGATGTGGAGGGCGATCTTCTCCGGGGCTCCGAGCAGCGTGTAGAGTCGCTTCAGGCGGCGATACGCCTCCTCAGCGCCACGGACGTCGAAGTAGTCCTTCTCCTTGGCGAGAATGATGACCGGTTTGGGGGCCATGGTGGCAATGAAGTCGTCGAGGTCGAGTCCGTTGGCGAGAGCGCGTGGCGGATACTGCTCGCTGTCCTGCGGCAGCTCGTTCTCGATGTTCCGGCGCAGCGTGGTGATGAAGCATCCCGGAGCGGCCATGGCCCAGCGGTCATCGAGTCCGCAGAGCCAGGTGGCCACTGTTCCGCCACCTGAATTGCCGGTGACCCCGATGCGCCGCGGATCGACCTCCGGTCTCGTCTCGAGATAGTCGAGGGCGCGGATCGCGTCCCACGCCCGCCAGAAAGGAAAGTTCTCCCCGGTCAGCAATTGCTGGTTCCCAAGGTGAAGATGCTCGTCAACGCCGACGCCGATTCGTGATCCACCCTTCCCGTCCGGATACTGGAGCCGCTCTCCCTGACCGAGCGGATCGATGATGAAGACGACATAGTCCAGTTTCGCCAGCCCCTGGGTGAAAGACTGGTAGGTCTCGATCGCCTTGCCATTGTTCGAATGGCCGCAGGTGGCAATGACTCCCGGGAGTCGACCTGACGCCCCCTTGGGTCGCCGCGGCAAGTAGAGATTGCCGGTGACGAGCAGCCCCGGTCGGCTTTCAAAGAGGATCTTCTCAATCCGGTAACTCTCCCGCTCGACTGTCCCGGTAAGCTGCGCCCGGAGCGGAGTCTTTTCGGGCAGGGGGCCGAAGCAGTCGCGGACCCGCTGGCGAATGTCGCGCTGGTAGGCAAGCGCATCCGCTCTTGTTCGCAGCGCCTGCTTCCGCGCCAGTCCGACACGCTCGATCTCGCGGACACGGGCGACATAATATTCCTGCAGCATGCGCGGGAAACGGTTGAGCGGGGTCAGCTCGGGTGTTCCCCCAAAGCCCGACCC
>JBEAVZ010000568.1:0-7472 GCA_041160645.1 Acidobacteriota bacterium | reverse complement strand
TCGAGCAGCAGCTCTCCCAACTACTGCGCTCTGCCAACATTCTCTCGGTCAACCAGGTTGACCTGGCCGGGCTGGCCGGCGCCGGGGGGCCCGGCGCCCCCGGCGGTCAGACGCCGACCTCGACCTGGACTCCGCCAATCGACATCTACGAGACGTCTGACGCCTTCATCCTGACGGCTGAGATGCCAGGCGTGAAGAGCACCGACATCGACATCAAGGTCATCAGTGAGACCCTGCTCCTGCGCGGTGAACGGCGCTGGGAACCGGAAGCTCACCACGAACTGTATCATCGCCTCGAGAGTTCCTATGGCAAGTTCGAACGGAGTTTCAGCCTCTCCGAATCGATCGATACCAACGGGATCACCGCGGAACTCGAACAAGGGGTGCTCAAGCTGACCCTGCCCAAGCATTCAAAGCGTTCCGGACAAACGGTTCAGCAGATCCCGATTCAGACGGGACAGCATGAGCCGGCCTGAGCGACCCGGTCATCAACGCGATCCAATATTCAATCCCCATTCAGACCATGGCTCAAAGAGAAGACTACTATCAGACACTCGGTGTGAAACGGACCGCGACGGCAGACGAGATTCGCAAATCTTACCGGCGGCTCGCCCGCAAGCACCATCCCGATGTCAACCCGGGTGACAAGGCGGCGGAAGAGAAGTTCAAGCAGATCTCCGAGGCCTACGACATCCTCTCCGATGCCAAGAAACGCGAGGTCTACGACCAGTACGGGACCTACAGCGACCACCTGCGCGACTTCCGGCCACCAAATGCCAATCCGCGAAGCAGCACCGGCGGGTTCGATTTCGACTGGTCGAACATCAACCGGGGCCCTGCGGGTGAGAAGCAGCGTGCCGGGGGAGCGAGCCCCTGGGACGCCTTCCAGGAGATCTTCAGTGGCGGAGGCGCCCGACAGACCAGCCAGCCCCAGCGTGGCGGGGACATCGAGATGCCCCTCGCGATCAGCTTTGAAGAATCGATCAATGGCCTGACAGCGACCATCAATGTGCGGAGGAACGAGCCCTGTTCGAGCTGCCAGGGGAGCGGCGAATCGCCTGATCGCGCGGCGCAGGTGAGCTGCACCAATTGCGGGGGGAGCGGCAAGGTCTCGGCTGGCGGTGGGTTCTTCCGGTTCGATCAGGACTGCAACGCCTGCCAGGGCTCTGGCTTGCGCCGGCGCCCCTGTCCGGGCTGCCACGGCAACGGCAGTGTCGTGCGGACGGAGACGGTCCGCATTCCGATCCCCGCCGGGGTCAACACCGGCTCGCGGGTGCGGATCTCCGGGAAAGGACACGGCAGCCTGCGCGGCGGGCCAGCCGGAGACCTCTACGTCGTCACCAATGTGGCGGCCCACCCGATCTTCACCCGCAAGGGCGACAACATCTATTGCACCATCCCGATCACCATCCCGGAGGCCGCTCTCGGGGCCAAGATCGAGGTGCCAACCGTCAGCGGCAAGGCCCAGCTGCGAATTCCGCCCGGCACCCAGACCGGACAACTCTTCAGACTGCGTGAGAAGGGGGCCCCAAGCCTGCGCGGCAATACCCGCGGCGACCAGTATGTCGAGGTGAAGATTACCCTTCCCCGGATCATCGACGAAGACTCCAAGAACCTTCTCCGCGAGTTTGCCAGGCGCAACCCGGAGAATCCTCGTCTAGAGATGGGACTCGAGTAAAGCATATGATCTCCAAGGACTCTGGAACCAAGCGAAGACCCAAAGGCTATACTATCAGCGCTGTTGCTGACTACTACGAGATTCACCAGCAGACCCTCCGGATGTATGAACGGGAGGGCCTGCTGACCCCCTCGCGGTCGGTCGGAAATGTCCGCCTCTACACGGATGAAGACATTGCCCGGCTGGAGATCATTCTCCAGCTGACCCGCGAACTGGGAGTCAACCTGGCCGGAGTCGAGATTATTCTCAACATGCGCGAGAAGATGGATCAGATGCAGGCCGAGTTCAACCGCTTCTTTGAGATGCTGCGCGACTACGCGGCGCGCAACGCGGCCAATCCGGAGGCCGGTCTCAGTGAAGCGCTGGTTCCAACGCGGCTCACCTCGATCGTCCGGCCGCTGCTGCGGCGCGAAAGACCCGGGCTGAAGGAGTATGACGGACAGGAGGAACAGGTCGACTGACCCGCTCAGAGGATGTCGGCAAAGTCGTTCCGTGTCCGCTGAAACCACCAGTAGCCGGCCAACCAGCAGAAAAGCGCAAAGAGGGTGGTCCCCAGCAAACCTTCCAGGTCGGGCGGTCGCCCTTCGAGCAGGATTCGCCGGTAGCTCCGGATGAGCGGAGCGAGGGGATTCCACTTCACCAGCCAAAGATAATGGGCAGGGATGATCGATTCCGGATAGAAGATCGGGGTGAGGTACATCCAGGACATAAGGAGAAGCTGGGCGACCTGGCTCGTATCGCGCAGGTAGACGCCGAGACTGGCGACAAGCCAGGCCAGCCCGGTCGTCAGCAGCAGTTGGGGAATGAGGAGCAGTGGCCACCAGAGCAGGTGGACAGTCGGGGTGGTCATCAACACCAGCGCCGCGCCAAGCAGGACGACTGTTCCGAGGGCCTGCTGAATCAGACCGGCCAGGGCAATGTTGACTGGCAGCACCTCGACCGGAAAGACGACCCGTTTGACCAGATTGACATTCTCGCCAATGACCAGCGTCGAACGCTGGATCGCTTCACTGAAAGCCAGCCATGGCAGCAGCCCGCAGAAGAGCTGGACCGCGAAGCCGATCGTTCCGCTCTCGGTTCCAAAGCGCGCCTGGAAGATACCGGAAAAGATGAGGGTAAAGATGACGATCTGGACAGTCGGGGTGAGGATGGTCCAGAAGGGACCAAGGAACGAACCCCGGTAGCGCTGGGAGACATCCCGCCGGACCATCGACCAGATGAGGCCGCGGTTCCGTCCCAGCAGATCGAGCGCTGGTCTCCAGTATCCTTTTCCCCTCAATCCGTCTCCCCTCTGATGGCCATCCGCTGAATTGGTCTGGTTGGGTCCCGGTCCGGCCACCGCCAGACCGGCTAACGAACGACTTCTGTCCGGGCGACTTTGGTCCGTGACGACTCGCCGAGGGCAGCGGCGGCATCGCCACTCTCCCCGCCCCGCGACGGAACGGCCACGACGCGCTGTCCGCAGAGCCCGGCCAGCAACAGCTCGTACTGGTCGGTGATCTGCTCCCAGTTATAGTAACGGATGACGCGGGCCATGGCCCGCAAACGATACTCACCGATCATCTCCGGATGATCGAGCACCTGCTGCAACTGACGGGTCAGGTCGGCTACTGTATCGTAGATCAGACCCGCCTCCCCAATCACTTCCAGGTTTTCCGGAGTCCGCAGCGTCAGCGCGCAGTTTCCGGCGCCCATCGCCTCGATCAGCGCCGGATGGGTTCCCCCAACCTCGGTGGCGTGGACGTAACAGTAAGCATTCTGCTGGAGCGCCCGGTAGTCCTCGCCAAAGACAAAGCCCAGAAAGATGACGCGGCGGTCCGGAGTGCTCTTGAGCCGGGCAATATACTCTTCAGCGTAGGGGGCGCCGCCGACGATCACCAGTGGCCAGTTGGTCCGGACATCCCGGTAGGCCTCGATCACCAGGTGCGCGTTGTTCTCAGGCTCGAGACGACTGACATAGAGGACATACTCGTTCGAGACCAGCCCAAACCGCGACAACCGCTCCGGATCGGCGTGGCGGGCCACCTCGGCGCCGTAGGCGATCATCGACGACTCTTTCCGGTAACGGGTCGCGTAGTAGTCGCGGATCACCTGCGCATCGGTCACAATCGCCGTCGGAAGAAAAGTCGAGAGCCACTCGGAGAGCAGGTAGTAGGTGCGCCCGATCCAGTTCCACTTCTTGCGCTTGCGCTCCAGCCCGTCGACATTGACCAGGGTCGGCGTGCCAAAGAGACGGGGGATGAATGAAAAGATGCTGTTCGCCGCATTACAGATAAGGATGACATCGAATCTGCCTGTCAGCGCGTGGATGACCGAGAAGAGCGTATGGACGACGGTGTCGAAATACTTGTGTCTGATCGTTGGCAGGACGACCAGCCTGACCCCTTTGTAGGTCCGGGTGCCGCCAGCCGAATAGTGGCGACGACAGTAGACCGTCACCTCATGACCCCGCGCGGCCAACCGCGTCCCAAGCTGTTCGGCAAAGGTCTCGAACCCACCGTAGTTGCCAGGGATCCCTCGCGTCCCCAAAATCGCAATCTTCATCATTATGCTATCGCTATTATGCTATCGCTATTATGCTATCGCTACACCTTCGCCACCGGATCCATTCATCTCTCTCTGCTCATCTCTCTCTGCTGACCGCTGCGGGAACCGAGATCATTATGATCCGCTCAGTGAGCCAAGTATAGCCTTGCCCCCTTCAATTGACCATCGGTAATTCTTTTAAGTCTAGTCAGGCAACCTTTTTTATTTGCACGGAATCGCGTGACTTTTCTTTCCGGCTGGTGTAATTTTTACACACCTTGAAAACAGATTCGTTGAGACAAGAGTCCTCACTGGGATAATGGCTTGTGTCAAGACAGGGCAAGGTGGTGATTGTTCACCGCCACGCTTGGGAAAGATCGTTATGAAAAAGGTAAGCGTCAGTATTGTTTCACTACTATTTCTCTGCATTGGCTGGGCGTCCGTCAGCGTGACCGCCGCGGCGCAGGAGAACCCTAACTTCATCAAGCGGACCGTCAATCGCTACTCTCCACTGCCAAGCTTCAATGAAGCGGTGGTCGAGAAGAGCAACTTCCTCTCACTGGTCCTCCCGGTTCTCCGCACCGACGTGGTCACCCCGCCGCAGTTCTTCATCAACGAAGCCAGTTCCATCCTCTACCGTGAGATCACCAAGCGGCTCGGCATTCGCTACCGTTTCTATGGAACGGACGACCGTGGTTACGACTGCTCAGGGTTTGTCTGGCGCGTCTTTCAGTCGGCTGGCAGCGACTTCGAGAGAGTCGCCGCCCGTTCGCTCTGGGCGCAGCTCCCGGAGGCGACCGACGAGGAGAAGGCCCAGTTCGGCACGCTCGTCTTCTTTAACGGACTGAAGCACGTCGGCATCGTTCGCGACTCAAAGACCTTCTATCACGCCTCGCGGACCCAGGGAGTCACCCTCTCGACCTTTGATGGCTACTGGGGAGAGCGGATCACCGGCTACCGTCGTGCCCCGGCCCGCCTGGCGCTCGATCAGTAAAGTTTTCGACATTTGAGGTGGGATGAGGTGAAGGCCTCTCCCACTGCTCCCACCCACCGCAATCATTATTTTCAATCACTCCACTCTGGCCCGGCTGTCCAAATCCTCTCCCAACCAACTGATCAAGTCCTGAATGAAAGAGGGGGCTGAAGAGATGCCAATCAGATCGTTGAACAGCAAAGGTGAGCGACTCCGGCTCGGTCTTCTCTTTGTCACAACCCTGCTCGGCTGCGTGAGCTGGCCGCTGGCCACACCTTCACCCGAACCATCCCCCAATCCCTTCCAGGATCGACCGACAGAGCACGAGATACGCGGGCAGGTGAACCAGGTGGTCTATGAGCTGATCATGAGCCGGATTGGTCTGCCCTGGCGTGACGGTGGAACTGACGATCGGGGCTATGACTGCTCCGGTCTGGTCTGGCGCGTCTTTACGGACGCCGGGGTCAACCTGAAGCGAAGCAGCGCGCGGAAGCTCTGGGAGGAGTTACCGGAGGCGCAGGCGGATGAACGCGGCGAGTTCGGGACGCTGGTCTTCTTTAAAGGCCTGACCCACGTCGGCATCGTCCGCGATCCGTGGTCGTTCTACCATGTCTCGAGCCGACTTGGCGTGACCAGATCCTTCTACTCAGACTACTGGGGGGAGCGGGTAATCGGCTTCCGAAAGGTGCCGTTGCGGATGGCTCGGGAGAGTGAACGGTGAGAAGGTGGAGGTCCGGCGGTCAGGACCGATCGAGGCGGAGCCTCAACCAGTCCTGACCGGTCACTTCGAAAGCGCTACAATGAGCGCGCGCCGAATCCGGGCGCCTGCACCTTGCGTTCACGCTGCTCCCAGACGACGACGATCTTCTGGATGTTGACATAACAGGTGACCCCTTCCTTCTCGATCCAGAGAACATCACCCTCGATACGCGTAATCCGTCCGCTGATGGTCGCACCTTCACAGGTCACATCGACCTCTTTCCCCAGCTGGGTCTCTAAAAAATTCTTCACGATCGCTTGAACTCCTTGCTTTAACTTCAATCCACCATCTTTACTGAGTGGCAATAGTGGATTGTATAGCACGGCTTGGGGCGAGGACAAACGCTTGGTTGGCCAAACCTGCCGGGCGGGTCGTGATGACCTTTTTTCCGGGGTGCTTTTGGGCCCTGGCAAATCTGAAGCCCCCTTATCGGCCCGCCGGTGCGCCAACTCTTTGCGCGGCCCGTCCAACCGGGTACAATTGCCGGCGGAGGAACAACCAGATGAGAGCTGTTGTTGTGCACAAGTGCGGAGGTCCGGAGGCGCTATCATACGAGGAGACCACCCGGCCGGTTCCCGGAGCCGGTGAGGTGTTGGTCAGACTGGGCGCGATCGGACTCAACTATATTGACGTCTATCACCGGAGCGGACTCTATCCGATGCCGAGTCCATTCATCCCTGGAATGGAAGGGGCCGGGAGCGTCGAAGAGACTGGCCCCGGAGTCACCACGGTCCAACCGGGCGACCAGGTCGCCTGGGCGATGCAGACTGGCGCCTATGCTGAGTACGCGATTGTCCCGGCCTGGAAGCTGGTCCCGCTCCCTGCCGGAATCGACGAACGCACGGCGGCCGCGCTGATGCTCCAGGGGATGACCGCCCACTATCTGACCACGTCGGTCCATGCGGTAAAGTCTGGCGAGACGGTTCTGGTGCATGCGGCCGCCGGTGGAGCCGGACTCCTGCTGGTCCAGCTCGCGAAGCGGCTTGGCGCCCGGGTCATCGGAACGGTCTCGACCGAGGCCAAAGCGGAGCTGGCCCGCGCGGCTGGGGCGGACGAGGTGATTCTCTACACCACGAGCGACTTTGAGAGCGAAACACGGCGGCTCACGGAGGGGCGTGGTGTCCAGGTCGTCTATGATTCCGTCGGGCATAACACCTTCCTGAAGAGCATCAACTGCCTCGCTCCACGGGGAATGATGGCTCTCTACGGCCAGTCGAGTGGTCCGGTCGGCCCATTCGATCCGGCCCTCCTCGCCCAGAAGGGCTCGCTCTTCCTGACCCGTCCGAGCCTCGCCCACTATGCGGCCACACGTGAAGAGCTGCTCTGGCGGGCCGGAGAACTTTTCTCCTGGCTCAAATCCGGAGAACTCAATCTGCGCATCGACCAGACCTTCCCGCTCCGTGAGGCTGCGGAGGCGCATCGTCAAATCGAGGGGCGATTGACGACCGGCAAGGTTCTGCTTATTCCCTGAGCGCCCGGGCCCTGTGCGCCCCGGCGAACCGACCCTGACTGGAGAGGCCGATGATTCCATGCCC